>JAMASZ010000173.1 GCA_023301585.1 Alphaproteobacteria bacterium
CCAGCAAATAACATCAACCAGTTATTCACCTCACGCGAAAGCGCTACCTGCCCTTTCTTTCGACTATCATCGAGTTTCTTGGGGGTAGGCTCTTCGGTTTTTTGAGCATCATCGGACTCACCACCATCACTCATGTAAAAAAGCCCTCATTAATTAGCCGACGATAAAAAGAACACCATGCCCTCTTCAAACTTACCAATCCAGAATAGCATAATCGCGGAAAAAACGAAAAACAGGGTGATGATTGATATCAAAATTTGCAACGGTAACGCTAGAATAAAGACCTGAATTTGTGGCATTAACCTCGTTAAGACCCCCATACCAATATAAATCATCAACGCCATCACAACAAATGGCATCGCTATTTGAAAGCCGATTAAGAAACTAGCGGAAAAAGCCTGCGTTACCATCTGCGCCATGCCCCCTGCATCTGGCACACCGCCAACAGGAAACATATGATAACTCTCAACCAGCCCATAAATCATCAAATGATGTATGTTTGTAACAAAGATAAATAACACCCCTGCCATGGACAGCAACGCCCCAACAACTGATCCTTGCGATGCAGATGATGGATTAAATACTTGCGCATTTGCCAAACCAGCAGTCATCGAAATCACCATACCCGCCACATCTAACGCCGCCATTAATATTCGTGCGATTGTTCCAATAAACAATCCAACCACGAACTCCATAAGGATAAGCGTGAACAACGCAATAAACGGTGGAATTGGCGTCGGCATATATTGTTGGACAACAGGGGTCAGAACAAATGCCATCGCAATGGCGGTATAAAGTCGAATATTTTGCGGAACGAAGGAGTCCCCAATACCTGGCATAATCATCAACGCCGTGCCCATTCTGACAAAAATAAGAATGAACGCAAAAACACCTGCAACCATAAATTCTTCAAGAGATTGCATGCGGAACCACCCTACCCGCCAATAATGCGGTCAGCGATTTTATCCATAAAATCAGTTAAAAGTACGACAAAGCTAGGAAGAAGAACAAAGATAGCAGCAAAGATAGCCAAGATTTTAGGCACAAATACCAGCGTCATTTCCTGCACTTGCGTCAACGCCTGCAACAGGGCAATGGCAACCCCAACAATCAACCCCACCATCATCACTGGCGTGCCGATTTGAATAATCAGCATAATTGCCTCACGGGTAACATCTATAAGCTCATTTTGATTCATGCAAAAACTTTACCAGATTATGTGCTTCAAACCTATACAATGAATATTTTTTTCTGCTAAACAAAGTATAGGTATCAATAAAACAGGCATTTAACGATGAGTAATAGTAAATATACCCTTCTTGATGGTGGTATGGGACAGGAATTATACCAGCGTGGTATTCGCGGTGAGGACTGCATTTGGTCTACCAACGGATTGCTCAAATCTCCTGATATTGTTAAACAAATTCACCTCGACTTCATCGAAGCTGGCGCAACAGTTATTACAACAAACACCTATAACACAAACCCGCATTGTTTGGCGCAAGTGGGGTTAGAAGATAGATACGCAGAACTAACCAACCTTGCCTGTGACCTCGCAGCCCAAGCACGCGCAGAGTCTGGAAAAGACAATATTCAAATCGCAGGGTGCCTACCGCCACTATACGGAACCTACCTTCCTAATTTACCACGTGATATCAACAAGATGCGCGCAGAATATCTACAGATGGTTGAAATCATAAAGGACAAAGTTGATGTCTTTTTGTGCGAGACAATGACAACCGCCGATGAAGCCTACGCAGCCGCCAGCGCTTGCGCTGAAACGGATGTTCCTGTTTGGATGGCATGGACATTAGCCGATGACACCCGCGCTGTCTTACGGACAGATGAAAGTATAAAAACAGCGCTTAAACGATTGAACGGTGTAGATAATATCGAAGCCTATCTTTTCAATTGTTCAATCCCCGAGAGCATCGCTCCAGCGCTTCAGCAATTAAAACCACTAACCGATAAAACGATTGGTGCTTACGCAAATGGCTTTGCCCCTATCCCAAAATCACGCAACCGCGGTGATATCGAAGCCATCGGCAAGCGGAACTTTAATCCCGCAGAATATGGCGCATTTGTTAAAACATGGATTGATGAAGGCGCTACCATAGTCGGCGGTTGCTGCGAAATTGGTCCTGCTCACATTAAACACATCGCTGAAGAGATTTTAAGAAAATAATATTCGCATTGACATATACATAATAAATTATTAATTTACCCTATTCTTAAAACATCAAAGCATAGGTATTAATATGGCTGAAACATTATTTGGGCAATTAACTGAACTTCATGGTCGTCTAACATTCTCATTCTTCACCTATGCTGATTTGGTAGAACGTCACGGACAAGTAACTCCAAGCATTGCCCTCTCTGATTTATCACGTTGTGAAGCATTATGTGACATGTTTGAAATCACGCCCGATTACTTCCAAGCTGAAATTCGCCGTTATGGACAAAATGCTATTAACAACGAAGATAGCGTTATTCCTGAATTATTAGAAAGCATTCAAGATGATCTAAACAACTTGAGTGAGGCTGGTTTTTTAACCGCTACCAACAACCAGGTTTCAGCAGGAAGCACTCTTCCCGCACAAACTTTCTCATGCAATAGACAGCAACGTGCAAAAATCTCACGCACCGAAGCTTTTAGACCTAAATTTATCGGAGAATAGTTTTTAAGAGTTTAGCCAGCTAAGCTTAAACAAGCATACGCATAATTTCTTGATACTCCGTCACAAGACGGTCACGAACAGCAACCGCTGCTTGAAGTGTTATTTCTGATACTGTGATTGCTTGAACAACTTCTAGTAAAGATACTGGGCTCCCTACTTATTAACCTCAATACAATTTGGACAATTAAAATCCTTCAACAGCTTCCTAATTTCTTCTGCATAAAGCTTTAAACCACCTTCCGCATGACCGTATTTAGTCATACCGCCAACAATATGAAACATGGTGCCCTCACGATATCCTCTAAAGGCGGCAACTTCTTCATCTGTATCTATCTCTATGATACGTCCTTCGGCTGTTATGCCCCCCGTATCAAAAGGAAGAGCAACAGTAGCCGTCAGAATAAAATTTAAAGGAGCATTCGATCCATCTAAATTAGTGATAACAACATCTACAAAATAAGTGTTTTGAGGAACAAATTGAGGCGCCCCCTCTAAAACTGGGTAACCTTCGAGTTCTTTACGAATAGATTTGTCAAAATACGCAGCAAGCTTCTCTTTATCTTTATCCTTTAGCTTCTTATCAACGGATTCTGGTAACTTAAATCGCACTGGACCGATAGCGATGTGGTCAATTTGACGTACTCTTGCATCAGCAACAACAAATTTCTCTAGTTTTTTGTGCTTTTCCACCTTACTAACTTTAACTTCTTGCAAGTTATTGATATTGGCAATATGCCCAGAATCCGTAAGTTCTTGGTTTGCACAGCCCATAACAAAAAGTACAGCTAGCAAACTCAATTTAATCGATATACATTTCATGAAAAAGCGCCTTTATATTGAATGCTATATACTCATTCGGCGCAAAAATAGGATAGTTACAAAAAAATAACTATTAAACAGGCATACGCATAATTTCTTGATACGCCGTCACAAGACGGTCACGAACAGCAACCACTGTTTGAAGTGTTATTTCTGATGCTGTAATTGCTTGAACAACTTCTGGTAATGATGCTTCACCAGTAATGGCTTGCGCAGTTGCTTTCTCACCACCACGCACAGTTTCAACAGCTTCCATTGCTTTCGTCTTTAAGATATCACCAAAAGATTGCTTTTCAGGGGCGTCCAAACCTGGTGCAGATATACCTTTAGCTTGGTTAGCATATGCACTTGCCGCTGCGGCTGGGTTGGAAATCTTGTCAATCATTTGTAACTCCTAATTCGTAATCAAATACTAGTATATCACACTTTTGCTCTAACGCAGAAGATCTACTGTTCTAAAGTGCATATTTCTTGTTTGTTCTAACATACCAAGGTTCGCTTCATAACTTCTCTGCGACTCTCGCATATCGTTTAATTCGATTAGCATATTTACATTTGGCATACGAACATAGCCTTCCGCATCCGCACCTGGGTGGTCAGGCATGAACTTCAACGGGAAATCTTGGCGGCGATCATCGGTAATATCTTCCACCTTCACCAAGCGTTGATCATGTTTGCGGTCTAGCTCGTTCTTAAATGTAATAACTTTACGGGAATATGGCTCTGACTCTGGCGTCAAAGCAGCTGTTTTAGCATTGGCAATGTTCTCTGAAATAACACGTGTTCTCTCACCTTGGGCACGCATACCGTAAGCGGAAATTGTTAATGTATCAAATAAAACGTCAGCCATACTCTATACTCCTACTCTAAGTCCTATTGACCTTTACCCAGCGCAGTACGGATAAGCCCGACATTCTTACGCAATAAGTTGGTCATTAAATTGTAATCCATGGTTGTTTTTGTTGCCTCAACCATTTGCTCTTCGATAATCACGGCGTTGTCCGCAGGGGCAACCTCATATGTCATGCGTGATTTACGGTCTTGTGGGTCATGAATGTTACCACCTGGCATAATGTGCCCTTTAGTTGTTTGGTTCATGCGAACCTGACGAGAACCTGTAACATCTTTCAAAACAGCACCAAAATCTACCTTTGTAAGGTCACGCGGACGATATTCTGGGGTATCAGCATTCGCGATATTGTTAGCGATAAGCCCCTGACGGGTGTTCAAATAACCCATTTTTGCGCCCATTGCTTGGAATAATGCTATATTTTGTATCGTCATTTCGCTACCTTAGTATCTGTAATTAATTAAACCTCACCAACAACGTTGCAGGAACCGTGCCAATGTCGCGTAAAGGGAATGATGAATTTGATGACGGATACGCCAAAGACGACGAAAACGCGCTAAAGCCTTCAAATATAATAGAAAAACCAGACAGACAAACCGCCGTAGCCATCAAGGATAGCTCTGGAAAGAACTCTGTGCCGATCATTACTGCGGCTGGACGGGGAAAACTTGCCGAGCAAATTCTGCAAATCGCCCTCGAAAACGACATAAAAATCAGAACTGACGCAGATTTAGCCGAAATGCTCGCTAAAATAGAGCTAGAAAGCCCCATCCCTTCTGAAGCTTTCATGGCTGTAGCCGAGGTCTTATCTTACGTCTACCGCGCCAACGGACAAGCAAATCCCTTTGATGCTGTGCTAAATGATGTTATAAATGAGCAACAGCCACACATTGAAGACGACAAAAGCGATAGCAAAAGCAAAGATGAGTAATCCTGATCAAATTATTGGACGTATGAATGAATTAACCGATTTCATTAAACGCGCCCAAGAAAAGCTTAAAAACGGCGACCTCGTCGACCTAAGCCATTTGGACGCTGAAGTGTCAAAGCTCTGCGATATCACCCTTGCTATGAAACAAGCTGATGCTATGAAAATTCAACCTGCCATGGCAGATATGATTACCCAGTTGGAACAATTAGGAATTCAATTAAAAGACTTCCAAAACAGCTTCAAACCAACTGGTGGCGCGCAGTAATTAATTTGCCACAAGCGTCAAAACTGGCTTTCTCGAAATGGTGGGTTTTGCTGCTACTTCTTTTGGTGTTGCTTCTAAAGTTGCCACAACTTCTTCAAGACTATCCAAAAACGCTGGGTTATCTGTATTTCTTTGTTCTGACAACGCCTGATCTAACGCATCAACAGGGTCAATTGCATCTAAACACATTTTCCATGTTGTAATATGGCGTTCCATGTATGGGTTATCTTGGTCCAACGCATCAATCGCACCACCTAAATAAGACAACGCATAATTAGGGTTTTCATCTACCCAATTACGGCACATATTACAAACTGTATGCGCAATAATTGCTTTTCTATCAGCATCTTCTATCGCCTTCATTGCTACACTTGTACTAAATATTTTATGAACATTGTTTGGCGTTTGTTGCGCAAACCTAAGCAGTAAATCTATGGCACGCTTTAACGTGGGGC
>JAMASZ010000174.1 GCA_023301585.1 Alphaproteobacteria bacterium
GTGTTGATGCTCCCTATATCTTTATCAACTTTAGGGTCGTTAGAGTGTTGATACATAATGTTACCAACAGTAAAGCTAGAAGAGGGGTCACGAATTTTGTTTATGTAAGGTGAGAGATAATGACCGCTGTATAGGTCACTTAGAATTAACGTGTTCTTATTGTTATTTTGCGCAAAAGCAGTGTTGCTTAAAGCTGTCGCTAAAAGAATTATTAGCAATAAGAAGAACTGTTTTTGATATATAAAGTTTAAGTTTTTCATAGCCCTGTAAACATAATTTTTGCTTTTGCTCCAGAACGCAGCAAAGAACAAGTATTATGCCAGAAAAAAGGTTACAAAAGGATAAAGAAAATAAAAAACTTTAAGTTGATTTTTATTATGTCTATTTAAACAAGAAACAATGCGAGAAGACCTAAGAATACAACAATAGCAATAACACCATATTTTGTGAATTTCATGAATTCTAACCAAAACTTGTTACTTGTTTTTAATTCAGCTGCTGTTACTTCAACTTTTTTTGCGTTTGCCATTATGCTCTCCTAAATTCTTTGGAAAATTTACTATTAAGACCATGCTTTATCAAGGTTTTTAATGATAATTTGGGTATTCTCTTGTGAATTTTCAATCGTCCCAATTTCATTGACGACTTCGCCTTGGGCTCTCAGCTCTTCTATAACGGCTGCTTTTTGTTCTGCATCACAGATTACGACCATACCAACACCACAGTTTAACGTAATCGCCATATCTTCAGGGGAAATATTTCCAACCTCGGCAAGCCATCTAAAGACAGGCGGCAATTCCCAGCTATTCGCGTCTAAAACGCATGTTGTGTTTTCTGGTAATATACGAGGAATATTCTCGATTAACCCACCACCAGTAATGTTTGCCATACCTTTAATTGCTTGCTCACCATCATTGTTGGTAATTTTAAGGGCACTTAGTATAGATTTAACATATAATTTTGTGGGCGTTAATAGAACATCACCTAAATTTAAGTTTTCATCAAATGGGGCAGGGCTGTCATAGTCATAGCCTTGAGTGCTCCCTACAATTTTGCGTACCAAAGAATAGCCGTTTGAGTGTAATCCACTCGCTGCTAACGCTAAAACAACATTGCCAGCTTCAATTTTATCGCCCGTTAAGATCTTGTCACGTTCAACCGCACCAACCGTAAAGCCCGCGAGGTCATAATCACCTTCGGCGTACATTCCAGGCATTTCAGCCGTTTCGCCGCCAATAAGTGCGCAACCAGACTCGGCGCATCCTTTGGCAATTCCGTTTACGACGGCTTCCGCTGTATCTAGTTCCAACTTACCAGAAGCAAAGTAATCTAGGAAAAACAGCGGTTCTGCGCCCTGTACGATTAAATCATTTACGCACATTGCGACTAAATCGATGCCAATTGTGCTGTGTTTACCTGTATCAATAGCGATTTTTATCTTTGTGCCAACGCCATCTGTGGCTGAAACAAGGATTGGATCGTCATATCCAGCGGCTTTTGGGTCGAAAAGGGCACCAAATCCGCCGATTCCTGACATAACGCCAGCTCTATTTGTAGCCTTAATCGCAGGTTTTATGCGCTCTACCAGCTCTGCGCCAGCATCTATATCCACACCTGCTTCTTTATATGCACTTTGTTTCATTGTTTTTTCACTCTGTTTTGCGTTATAAAAAAGACATATTTTCCGTACACTATACCCTTAACGTAACAGGGCGAAAGAAGAAGATCATATGACTTTGTTTAGCGATAATGTTCCTTATAGGCATTTGAAACCACTCCGTACAGTATTTTATGGAGGTTTTATGCTGATTTTATTTTTAATATCATTGGTGGTGATGCCTCTTAATGCTCATGCGGGAACTCATACTGTTGAGAACATCAAAGTAGACGTGACAGCCAAAAATGCTGTTGAGGCGCGCGAGAAGGCTTTTGAGCAAGCACAAGTCAAAGGATACAAAATGCTGGCTGAGAGTTTGATGGATGAGGAAGAGTTTGAAAACTTCGAAGCACCAGAGCTAGATGTAATTTCACGCTACGTTCAAAATTTCGCGGTGACTAATGAGCAATTATCTGCTGTGCGTTATAAGGGGGTCTATACAATTAAATTTAGTGACCGTGCCTTTAAAAACAAATCAGGAAGCAGTAGCGCCCAATCTAATAAGCCATCATCATCAGGAACATCTTTCAATGATAATGATCAGGAATTAATCGGTAATAAAATGCTCGTAATTCCATTCTATGAACCTTACGCAGGTACACGTGTTTTGTGGAATGGCGAGAACCCGTTTAAATCTGCATGGCAAAGATATGCGCGCAAAGAATCTGGTTTAATTGATGCTGTGTTGCCGTCTGGCTCCCAAGAAGATATGGCCCAAATTACAGATAGCCAGTCTGTTAATTTTGACCCTGCCGCTCTTAACGCCATGCGTATTCGCTACCGCGCTAGTGAGCTAAAGTTATTGGTCGCAATGCCACAACCAAGCCAAACAGGTAAAGATAGTTTGCTGGTTAAAATCTATAAACCACAAAGCTGGGGACCAGAACTCATTCGTCAGTTCAGCGTCCAAGGGCAAGGGCATGAAGGAACCGTTCAGTTATTTGACCGCGCTGTGTCTGAAACAGCGTATCTTTTAGCGGCTAACAGCCCGCGCACCGCGTCCACATCGCAAGTGGCACCAACACGGCAAAAATTGGTTATGACTGGTCCTACTAAAACTATTCGCGCTTCGTTAAATTTTACATCTGTAAAAGAATGGGTTCAAACAAAAGCGTCATTGGATAGGGCGCAAGGCATTAAATCTGTTCGTGTCCAAAGTATGTCACCCAAGGCTGCAATGCTTGATATTGCTTATTTTGGAAACGAAGCACAGCTAAGAAATGTGCTACAGCAGGTAGGGTTATTAATGGAAAATCCTATGACGCAATACTCACAAAATAATGCTGGTGGCGTGTATCAGCTATATTCTGCTTCTTCGACACAAAGGTACTAATGAAATGATAAGTAACCCAAAAGCGCATCTATATTTTTGGTCAATAACAGCTGTTCTCTTAATTGCATTTGTATGGATTTTTAAATCTGTTTTAACGCCTTTTGTTTTGGGGATAGCTATTGCGTATTTACTAAACCCTGTCGTGAATAAAATTGTAAAACTCAAAATTCCGCGCTTGGTTGCGGTGTTAATTTTGCTGGTGATATTCTTTATTTTCACAACTGTCGTTATTATCTTAGCCGCACCGCCGCTCTATCGTGAAGCTGTCGCCTTAGCAAATAATGTTCCAGAGTATATTGATAAGATAATGGCGCTTCTTGAGCCTTACTTACTAATAGCGCAGGAAAAGCTTGGCGGTGATTATATAAGCCATGTTCAAACTATGTTGAAAGACAATGCAGGTAAGTTTTTACAAATCTCTGGCGGTGTTGCAGGCGGTATAGCCTCTGGCTGGCAGGCTGTTATAGGTACAGCCACAACAGTTATCTTAACACCATTAGTAGCATTTTTTATGATGCAGGAATGGCCAAAAATTACAAAATGGATTGATGATTTAATTCCGCGTAAGCATGAAAAAACAATTAAGAGCCTTTTAAAAGATATGGATGCTAAAGTCTCGGGATTTGTTCGTGGGCAAATCACAGTGGCATTTTTCTTAGGCGTTATTTATGCACTGTCTTTAACCATTGCTGGATTGAACTATGGATTCTTAATCGGTATTTCTGCTGGTTTCTTATCCATTATTCCACTCGTTGGCTCAACGCTCGGTCTTGTGGTCAGTGTTGTTGTTGCTTGGTTCCAAATGGGTGACTGGGGCTTTGTCGGTTTAATCGCTGGTATCTTTATTATCGGACAACTTGTCGAAGGCAATATTTTAACACCTAAGCTTGTTGGTGACAGCGTTGGCTTGCACCCTCTCTGGGTCTTGTTCGCCTTAATGGCTGGTGGTGGATTGTTTGGCATCGTGGGCATGTTATTGGCTGTTCCTGTTGCCGCAGTCGTTGGCGTGCTTTTAAGCTTCGCGATACTTGAATATAAAGATAGTTCGATATATAGAGATAGGCCTGCCTCTAAGAAAAAGGTAGCGAAGAAAAAAACCGCTAAAAAAGTAGCTCAATAATGACCAATGCTTTGCAACAAATTCCCTTAGACTTAGGGCACCGTACTGCTATGGGGCGGGATGATTTTCTGGTAACAACCAGTAATCAAGACGCCGTTGCATGGGTTGATTTATGGCCTGAATGGCCGGCACCTGCGCTCGTCCTATATGGCGAAGAGGCTAGCGGTAAAACCCATCTTGGTGCTGTCTGGGCGGAACGCGCTAATGCTATTTGTATCAAGGCGTCAACATTTTGTGAGGACTCAGCGCGCGAGATTGTCGCTCAAAACCAAAATGTCATTATTGAAGACGCGGATAGTTTAATAGGTAACCTAAGCGGTGAAAAAGGCTTGTTCCATTTATATAATATCTTCAAGGAAGAACAACGTAGCTTTATGATGACACTATTGGAGCCGCCTGTACGTCGCCAATTTGCGCTTCCTGACTTGGCATCACGTATGCGTGCAGCCCCAACAGTTGCAATCCGCGAGCCTGATGATCAACTTTTAACCGCACTTTTGGTTAAATTATTCAGTGACCGTCAAATACGCATCAGTGCAGAGGCATTGAATTATATTATTCCACGTATTGAACGCTCATTCTCTGCTGTTAGAAATTTGGTTGAAGCCGCCGATAGTCGTGCAATGATTGAACAACGTAAAATTTCGATTCCGCTTTTACGCGAACTTCTAAATGATGATTGATTTTTTTTGCTAATCGCTAAGGTGCAGACCAACTAACTCACCACCGTTTTTAAGCAATTCTTCCCAACTCTCGCCTTGAATAGTACTTAAAGTCGCAGGGCTGTACCCATACATAACTTTCATTATTAACTCTTTATCGCCAGCGGTGCTTAGGTTTGCTGTAATTTGATGCATCGTTGGGTTGTGCCCGACTATCAGGATTGAATTTATATTGTCACTATTTTTCTCAATAACGCTTAAAACGTTACTGGCTGGCGCATTATATAATGTTTCGTAATAGCTTGTTTTACCAATGGTTGCGCCTGCTTCCACCAGTTTTTCTAATGTCATTTTGGTGCGCGTTGCGTCTGAACAGGCAACAAAATCAATTTTAATGTCATTGTCTTTTAGATGCGTTCCTACATCATAAGCTTGCAACTTACCCTTCGCACTTAACGGACGGTTTTTATCATCAACCGAAAAATCCATCGGGGATTCTGCATGTCTTAAAATATAAAGTTTAATCACTTATTTCATCTTTATAAAATTTGGTAATTTTATTATTTTTTAGTCCAATCATCAGGTTACCATTTTTCATTTCAACGGCATCCTTACCAAATATTTCGTAACGCCAACCTCTTAACAGGTTAATATCATCTGATGGATTTTCCGCACATAGATCCTCAAGGTCACTATTGTTCGCTACCAACTTTGTCGCAACATTGGCTTCGGAACAATTAATTTTAAGAAGCATTTTTAGCATCTCTAAAATTGGACCAGCTTGTCTAGATAATGGGATTTTGGATGCAGGCTTTGGCCAGCTATCTTTGGGTGACTTACGCGCTTTCTTGACTAAATCAATCAGTAGATTCCCTGTTGGGCCGCGCGCTATATCGCCCTGTAAGCTTCGGATACGCTTCAACCCTTCAACGTCTTTAGGCATATAGGTCGCGATATCCGCTAACGCATCGTCCTTGATGATACGACCGCGCGGAACATTCTTTTCGCGCGCTTTATTTTCACGCCACATGGCGAGTTCTCGCAACACCGCTAATACTTCTGGTTTGTTCGAACGGATTTTAACGCGCTTCCAAATTGTCTCAACTGGCATTTCGTAAGTATCAGGATTAGTTAAAATTTCCATTTCCTGTTTTACCCAATGATCACGCTTTTGTTTTGTTAGGCGCTCATTTAAATTCTCATACACTTGCCGTAAATAAGTAACATCATCTAACGCGTAACTAATTTGTTTTTCAGCCAAAGGTCTGCGTGACCAATCCGTAAATTGTGCATTCTTTGCCAACGCTGTACCTGTGATGCTTTCGACCAGTTTGTTATAAGCAATTGAATCGCCATACCCACAAACCATCGCCGCTACTTGACTGTCAAAAATGGGAGAGGGGATTTTACCATTTAACTGGTAGAAAATTTCCAAATCCTGACGCGCCGCATGAAATACTTTCACGACATTTTCATTATGTAGAAGGTCATTTAAGGATGTCCAATCAAGGTCAGTGGCAATAGGGTCAATGGCATGTGCATCAACGCCGTCCGCTGCAACCTGAATCAGGCATAATTTTGAATAAAAGGTTTTATCACGAAGGAACTCAGTATCGATAGTGACATAAGGTTTTTTAGATAATTCAGCGCATAAATCATCTAATTCTTGTTGTGTTTGTATAATCATGGCTCATTTATAAGCCCTATTTAGGCTTCTCACCAAGAAAATTAAGCGTTTATGCCTAAAATTCTTTGTATTTCATTATGTTGAGGGCTATAAAGAATGCTTAATTTAATTAAAGGAAATCTTAGAAATGCACGCTTTTCGTACCCATAATTGTGGTGAATTAACAAAATCTCAAGCTAATGAAACAGTTAAGCTTTCTGGCTGGATTGACCGTAAACGTGACCACGGCGGGGTGTTATTCATTGATTTGCGCGATACGCACGGCATTACTCAATGTGTTGTAGACGAAGGGTCGCCTTTATTAGCAGAAGTTGAAAAACTCCGCGTAGAATCAGTCATCACCGTAACGGGTGTTGTGCGTGAACGCCCAGGCGAGACTCAAAACTCAAACATGAACACAGGGGAAGTTGAGCTTTATATCGACGCTATCGAAGTTCAAGGCGCCGCAGAAGTAATCCCATTCCAAGTTGCCGAAGATGATGGTGCAGGCGAAGATATCCGTCTTAAATACCGCTACCTAGATTTACGTCGTGAGAAGATGCAGAAAAACATCCGCTTACGTAACGATGTAATCTTCTCCATGCGCGAGCGTATGCGTAGCCAAGACTTCCAAGAATTCCAAACACCAATCCTGACGGCTTCAAGCCCAGAAGGCGCGCGTGACTACCTTGTGCCATCACGCTTGCACGCTGGTAAATTCTACGCACTCCCACAGGCACCACAACAATTCAAACAGCTTTTGATGGTATCTGGCTTTGATAAGTACTTCCAAATCGCGCCATGTTTCCGTGATGAAGATGGACGCGCTGACCGTTTGGCAGAGTTCTACCAACTTGATATCGAAATGTCATTCGTGACCCAAGCGGACGTGTTCAACACAATCCAACCCGTTATCGAAGGCATCTTCGAACAGTTCAACGACTTCACTGGCACACC
>JAMASZ010000175.1 GCA_023301585.1 Alphaproteobacteria bacterium
CCAGACAGCAAAGATAGAACCAGAACAGTTTTTAATATCTTCATGGTGCCTCCGTCAAAAATGGATCAGCGTCAATGGTGGAACCAACTTGGAGAAGGGTTTCTCCTGCGACTAAACCTGCGGCACTTCCCCAAAAATTATTTTCTGCTTTAAGTTCACCGCCATCGAGATCAACTAAAATTTCTTCAGCTCCATTATTGCTAATGTTATTTCTTCCTATGCTGCCAAAAGCGCCTCCACCAAAGTCAGCATTAACAGTACTACTAGCAGAATCATCATTTATCAAGACGCCTTGAGTAGTGTTATTTTTAACAATGTTACGCTCATACACAGCTTGTGAAATCTCACCATCGTTTCTTGCAAAAGCATAAAGACCAATTTGGTTGTTCTCTGTTATATTATTTTTTATATTCGATTGTCCGATAACACCATTATCATCCGCAAAAATATAAATTCCATAGGAGGCATTCCCTTTTGAAACATTATTTAAATAATCAACATTAAGGGTACTTCCTAGATTATTCACTTGCGATCTAAACCCTTGTTGAACCAAGCTGTCATAAGACTCGTTAACTGAATAGGTTATAAGCGAAATAGCGGAACCCGCTGATACAGCGGTGCGGTAATTTAGATCATTCTCTCTAGCGGAATTATTACTAACATTAATTACACCCATACTGGATGCTCCTATTGCTGAAACAGCAAACCCATCAGTAACATTATTATTAGTTATATTATTTTCAATACTTGCCTGTACAAGTGAGGCAGCGCTCTGTGTTTCAAAAATAATCCCAGTATCACCATTACTAATACTCATATTATTTTGCAATGTTACATCTGTTAAAGTACCTGAAGAGAGCCCTAAAATTTGAAAGCCAGTTAATGTGTTATTCTCAGATAAATTATTTTGCAATACCGCCTTCGTCACAGTACCGCCATCGGCACGAACTTCCAAACCATCTCTACCATTATTATATGAATGGTTATCCTCCATATCGATAAGTCCCATAAAAGCACGAGAATTAGCCCTCAGACCTTCACCGCCATTATCATAGGATATATTTGAACGCATCGTCACATTCTCAATGTCCCCACTATTTCGGGTAAAGGCTAATATCCCCGTGTTGTTATCATGAGCAATATTATCTTGTATCAGAACATTGTTGATGCGGCTTCCCGCCATATCTGCTTCGGCAATGATGCCATGCACTGCGTTGTTCAAAGTTGTGTTTTTCTCAATCAGAACATCTTCAATTACGCTGCCATTATTTGCCAACACCCAAACACCACGTCCTGCACTATTATCTGTGATGTTATTTATCACTGTCACGTTCTCTATATCGCGCCCATCAGCTTCAATCTTAATGGCACTATGCCCTAATGGTTGGCTCGTTCCATTATTACGTCCGGTAATGTTATCAATCACTAAATTTTCTGAATTAATGGCACTTACACCGTGCTCGGTTGCACCATCAACAGTGAGGCCTGAAAGCAGGACATTGTCCGCCATCACATCAACACCGCTGCCTGCGCCATTGGTAATAATAGGGTTATCTGCAGTTTGCTGATTAACAATTACACCATCACCAATTTCTAGGCCATTGCTCGTACGGTATCTGCCTGTATCATAGACTAGGTTTACGCCACTACCGACTAACATTTGACCATCATCATCTAGAGTAACACCAGCATCTTGGCCTGTGGTTGTGCCGTCGCCGCGGTGGACATAGATGAGGTCATTTGTTGTGGCCGCGCCTTCGGCAGCAGCCAATGTGTTAAACGGATTCTCTATACTGCCATCACCGCCACCGCCCGCGGTATTATCAACATGAAGTACATTTTGCGTTACGCCTGTTGTGGCATTTAGGATTTTTGCGCCAACACCATCGTCGAGTACGGCGCTGGCGGCTACGATATCAATGTCACGTTCGGGCGCTTCATCAAGACGAGATCTTAACCCCTCGTCTTGGAAACTTTTCTTCGCCCCGAAAGGCAAACGGATTGTTGCTTCGGCGTAGATTTGAGTATCGCGTAGATCATCTTTTTGAAACCTTGCGCCAATTTGTATATCTTCGGTAATGTCACTGGCAATACGCGCGCGCCAACCCGTGACGTCTTCGGCCTGATCGCCTTCAAAGTGATAAGCGCCAGCGTAAATACGTGTTGCATCAGTAATACCATCCATGAAGCCTAACTTGTAGCCTAGCTCAATATCAATTCCCGGTAATGCCTCTTCCACGACGCTTTGATCCGTATTGACCACGATTTGATTACCAACAAAACCAAGGCCGTCACCATTAGGATTGGTGCGGGTAAAGCGTTTATCTTTATTTAACGGCACATATCCATTCAGGCGAATATCATAGTCTTCTGCCAACCATTCCAAGCCTGCGGTAATTTGATTAAACTTTGAATCAACAGCCGTTAAGCGGCGGTCAAACCACAGCATACCGCCGACGATCCCCTCACCCATTAATTTTGTTTCAATGATGTCGCGATAACCAATACCGACATTTAATTCTTTACCATCAATGTTGTCACCCATCATGCGAAGGTCACCAAAAAGAACCGAGCCATCTTCTTCATTCTGACCCAATGGTACCCAGAATTCCATCATGGTGATCGCGCGGTCATTGCTGTAACGGTGATTTAATTCCACGCGCGGTTGGATCGGGTTATCTTCAGATGGTGCGTGATTGTAAAGTTGCGCGTGCGATGGCGTGGCGCAAAGACAGAGCAATGCAGCCGTATTTAATAAATACCTAAATTTCTTAGATTTATAATTCATAACA
>JAMASZ010000176.1 GCA_023301585.1 Alphaproteobacteria bacterium
GGTGTCGGTAAAACGGCGATTGTCGAAGGTTTGGCGCTTCGTATAGTAAATGGCGATGTGCCAGAAAGCTTAAAGAATAAACGCCTTATGTCACTTGATTTAGGGTCACTTATTGCCGGTGCTAAGTTTCGCGGAGAGTTTGAAGAGCGTTTAAAAGCTGTTTTAGAAGAGGTAACGAGTGCAGATGGGCAGATAGTTCTGTTTTTAGATGAATTACACACGCTTGTTGGGGCTGGTAAGGCAGAAGGCTCTATGGATGCATCGAACATGCTTAAACCTGCTTTGGCACGCGGAGAGCTTCATATGGTGGGGGCAACGACTCTTGATGAATATCGTAAGCATATTGAAAAAGATGCGGCGCTTGCGCGTCGTTTCCAATCTGTTTTCACGCCAGAACCTACTGTTGAAGATACTGTCTCAATTCTTCGTGGTCTAAAAGAAAAATATGAAGCCCATCACGGTGTACGTATTACGGATAGTGCCATTGTA
The DNA here is from genome assembly GCA_023301585.1 of Alphaproteobacteria bacterium. Lineage (GTDB taxonomy): Bacteria > Pseudomonadota > Alphaproteobacteria > Micavibrionales > Micavibrionaceae. Next base: position 490 of record JAMASZ010000176.1, read on the forward strand.
AGCGCTGCAACTTTATCGAACCGTTATATCACAGATAGATTTTTACCAGATAAGGCAATTGATTTGATTGATGAGGCATCATCACGTCTTCGCATGGAAGTAGATAGCAAGCCTGAGGAAATCGATGAACTTGACCGTCGTATTATTCAGTTAAAGATTGAACGTGTGGCGTTATCAAACGAAACAGATAAGGCAACCAAAGAGCGTTTAAAGGACTTAGACAAGGAATTGGCTGAATTAGAGAAGAAATCAGCTGATTTGACTGGTAAATGGCAGTCTGAGAAGGAAAAGCTTAATGCTGGTCAGAAAGTGACTGAGGAGTTGGATAAGGCCCGTATGGAGCTTGAAAAGGCGGAACGTGAAAGCGATTGGGCGCGTGCTAGTGAGTTAAAGTATAGTCATATACCTCAACTAGAAGAATTGTTGGAAAAAGCCTCTAAGGTGTCAACTGGCTCTCACATGATTGATGAAGAAGTGACCGATGATGATATTGCTTCTATCGTTAGCCGTTGGACAGGCATTCCTGTTGATAAGATGATGGCAGGGGAACGTGAAAAGCTTCTTAATATGGAAGAGAAGCTTGGTGAGCGTGTCGTTGGGCAATCTCAGGCGGTTGTAGCTGTCTCTAATGCCGTACGTCGTTCCCGTGCTGGATTGCAGGCGCAAAATAGACCGATTGGCTCATTTTTGTTCCTTGGACCAACAGGAGTCGGTAAAACAGAGCTAACAAAGGCGTTGGCTGAATTCTTATTTGATGATGACACCGCTATGGTGCGTCTTGATATGTCTGAATACATGGAAAAACACGCAGTTGCACGTATGATTGGAGCGCCTCCAGGCTATGTTGGGTATGAAGAAGGGGGCGCGTTAACTGAAGCTGTGCGCCGTCGACCTTATCAGGTGGTGCTCTTCGATGAAGTTGAAAAAGCACATCCAGATGTTTTCAATGTTTTGTTGCAGGTTCTAGACGATGGACGCTTAACCGACGGGCAGGGACGTACAGTTGATTTTAGTAATACTGTGCTAATTATGACCTCTAACTTGGGTGCCGAAAATCTCGTAAATCTTAAAGATGGTGAAGATGTGGAGCTGGCGCGTGAGCCCGTCATGGAGGCGGTAAAGGCTGCCTTTAGGCCAGAATTTCTCAATCGTCTTGATGAGGTACTGCTATTTGCACGTTTAGGTAAAGAGCAAATGATGGGTATTATCGATATTCAGCTCAAATACCTGCATGAACTGCTGGCAGACCGCCGTATTAGCTTGGAAATTGATCCAAAAGCCAAAAAGTGGCTAGTTGAAAAGGGGTATGACCCAATTTATGGCGCTAGACCGCTAAAACGCGTTATTCAGACCGAACTTCAAAATACGCTCGCCGAGATGATTTTAAGCGGAAAAATCAGCGATGGCTCAAAGGTGGCGGTAACTGAAAAATCCAATGCTTTGGATTTCAAAGTACAATCACCAAAAGAAACCCCCATTAAGCGCGTGGCCTAACGGGGGTTTTAGTGGGTACTAAGGAAGAAATTACGCGATTAGCGTTCCGTCGTTATAGAATTGGTTAAGGTCGATATTTGTTACGCCCTCTAGCTTAACTGCTGTACCAAAGCCGTTATCACCTTCTGCGCCATCAATATCAATCGAGATGTACGTGTCACCATCAATTGTAGTGAATTGGATGAAGTCTTCAATCGCATCTTGTGTTGGGTCAAATCCGTCTAATAGAGCAGAGAAGTCCAATGTATCACCTTCAGCTTGATTAAAGTCAGTGATTGTAGACATGTCACCAAAACCGCCTGGTAATTGATCATGTGGCACAGCGATTAACGGGTCGATGTAAGCGTCGATAACAAATTTATCTGCACCTGCACCACCTGTTAACGTATCACTACCTTGACCTCCGTTAAGAGTATCGTTGCCAGTTCCACCGTTAAGCTTGTCGTTACCGTTACCGCCCTTCAGGATATCATTACCCGATCCACCGTTTAACACATCGTTACCTGAACCACCGTTCAAGCGATCATGCCCAGAATTACCATTTAGTAAGTCGTTACCAGATCCGCCATTAAGAAGGTCGTTACCTGAACCACCATATAGTTTATCATTACCTGAACCACCATAAAGAGCATCATTTCCACGGTTACCGCTTAAGCTGTCATGACCATTACCACCGTGTAATCTGTCATTTCCTTGACCGCCATATAAGAAGTCACTGCCGTCGCCACCATGTAGGAAATCGCTGTGTAATCCACCTCTGAGTGTGTCGTTACCGTTACCACCGTAAAGAGTGTCACAACCTTTGCCGCCGTGAAGTGTGTCATTACCGTTTCCGCCGTGCATGTTGTCATTACCGTTTCCGCCACTTAGGAAGTCATTCCCTGTATTGCCGCGTAATACGTCGTGACCACCACTGCCGTATAGAACATCATTGCCGGCACCACCGTAAAGAGTGTCGTTTCCGCATCCACCGTTTAGAAGGTCGTTACCTTCACCGCCATGAAGTCTGTCATGTCCTTTACCACCGTAAAGTTTATCGTTACCTGCGCCACCGTAGAGGCTGTCATTACCATATTGCCCTCTAAGTGTATCGCTACCGTTACCACCATGAAGATAGTCGTTACCACGACCACCATTGAGGAAGTCACAACCTTCACCGCCGAATAGTTTATCGGCACCGCTACCGCCATAAAGCGTGTCATTACCGTTTCCGCCACGTAATTCGTCGTTACCACGACCGCCATAAAGGAAGTCATTACCGTTTCCGCCATGAAGATAGTCGTTACCACGGTTTCCACGTAGAGTATCATTACCTTCACCGCCGTTTAATCTGTCGTGACCTGCACCACCATATAAGAAGTCATTACCAGCTCCGCCGTGTAAATCATCGCTACCGCGACCACCGTATAGGCTGTCATTACCGTTTCCGCCGCGTAATTTATCTGCACCACGACCGCCGATTAATGTGTCGTTACCAGCACCACCGTGAAGGAAATCATTACCATTTCCACCATGTAAACGGTCATTACCTGCTCCGCCATATAGTTTGTCACAACCTTTTCCGCCAGAAAGCGTGTCATTTCCAACGCCGCCATCAAGCAAGTCATTACCGTTGCCGCCGTAAAGTTTATCGTGGCCTAATTGACCATAAATCGTGTCATTGCCGTTTCCACCGTAAATTGTATCGCTATAGCTTTGTTCTCTAGGTAGGTAGATGTAAGGTTGTGACGCGTAATCATATGGGTGACATACAAAAATTGGATAAGAATCACCGTAAATAGTGTCGTTTCCACCTTTACCGAAGATTTTGTCCGCGCCTGCACCGCCATAGATTGTGTCGCTTTTTTGCGTGCCTGCTAATCTATCGTTACCATATGTTCCTATAATTGCGTCCGCGTAAGGCGGTCTTATTGGTGGGCAGCAGGAAATAACTTCGTCTGCAATTGTTAAAGTTCCCTGTGCTTCTGGGGCTATTGTTAAAATATTTTGTGTCATTTGTGTTCTCCATTTTTTAAGGTCTAATAATCAATCTGGAACAACTAATAAAACTTTCTGGAAAATGAATGGTGGGCGTTATGTAAGTAATTTGTAAAATAATTGTAAGAAGTCATTTATGTTTGATTTCTGCCTATAGGAGAGCTTATTAAGAGCGTGGACAGGGCTTTATTCTTGCTGTAATCTTAGCGTTATCAATTTTTCCTTCTTTCAAAGGATGTATATCATTATGAAACATAACGCTTTAATTCTAACCTCTATAATGGCTCTATCGGCTTGTTCGTCAGTCAATGATGGTCAAACACAGCATGTAACTGTTCGTACACCAGGGGCAGAGAATGCGAAGTGTTTTCTTGAAAACCAAGACTTTAAATATGTTGCTTATAGTAATGAGACGGTTGAAGTGATGAAATCACCCCATGATATGACTGTTAACTGCATGGCACCGGGCAATCGCAATAAAAGCATTGTCGTGCCCCGCACAATTGAAAAATCAGCAGGTCAGAATGCCGCAAATGGCTTTTTACCAGGTTTGACTTACGATTATCTATCGCGCGGTATTTATGATTACCCAGATGAAGTTGTTGTCAGCTTCTCTGGCGTGCAAGCTAAATCATATGGGCTACCTCAACATCAATCTAGCGATTTAGCAATGGATGGAAGTCCGCAATTAGAATCAATGGGCACATCTGAAGCACTTGTTCCAGAAACCTATGGTTATTCTACACTGCAGAAAAGAGGGTATGGTGATTCTCAACGTGGAGAGTTGTATAATTCAGCGCCTAACACGATGGATATACCACCAGTTTCTCAAAGCTATTACGATCCTACAGAGGAAGATAAATAGCACGTCTATTTTATGGTGCCCTAAAATATCAAGAAAACTCTCTATTTAACTGATTTAAAATAATTTATTAGCTTTTAAGCGTACGTATTTTTTCGGCTGCGCGAGGCGTTAAAATGCCTATTTAACGGCATTTCTCTATTTTAGGGACACTGTAGGGTGTTTTTAAGCGCTATATCTTGTCTTAATATAGTCAAACATAGCACGCATTCCTGTATCTGAACCACCTTTAGGGCGACCAGCTTTGCCATTTTGTTCCCAAGCGTAGCAATCTAAATGCACCCAGTCAGGAGTGCCTTCTAAGAAACGATGCAGGAAGAGGGCACCATAAATTGCACCTGCACGACCAGAGCCATCATTAGTGATATCGGCGATTGGCGTGTTGATTTCCTTGTTGTAACCATCCCATAGAGGCAACGGCCAGATTGGATCTTGGTTAGTTACGCTAGATTTTCTTAATGTCTCGATTAAGTCGTCATTATTGGTGAAGAAAGCTGGGATATCGTACCCAAGCGCTACACGTGCAGCGCCTGTTAGCGTGCAAAAATCGACTAATAGGTCAGGTTTATCTTCACTGGCGTAGGTGATTGCGTCCGCAACGACTAAGCGCCCTTCGGCATCTGTGTCCCCAATTTCGACACTCAAACCCTTACGGCTACTGATGATATCGCCTGGACGATATGAGTTGCCTGCGACTGAATTCTCCGCAATTGGGATAAGGACGCGTAATTGTACTGGAATATTGAGCGCCATAATCATCCAAGCGAGCCCTAAAGCATGTGCAGAACCGCCCATATCCTTCTTCATATCACGCATATACATGCCTGGTTTTAAGTTCAGTCCACCAGTGTCATAAATGATTCCTTTACCAACGATTGTAAGTTTAGGGTCTTTCTTATTACCCCATGTCATATCCACCAATTGTGGACGGCGCGGACTGGCTTTCCCAACAGTGTGAATCATTGGGAAGTTTTTCTTCAGCTGTTCTTCGTCCTTCGTGATTTTAATCTTAGCCTTAAAGTTCTTAGCAACAGTCTGTGCTGCACCTGCAAGCTCATCAGTACCTAAAGTATTAGCTGGCGTGTTGATCAGGTTACGAATCAATGACATTGAACGCACATTCGCCAAAACCTCATCTTGATTCGTCGATTTTGACCAATGTAGAATAGGGGTGTTACCTTTTACTTCCTTATAATGGTCAAATTTGTAAGCACCCAAGCCCCAACCTATAGATGCTGTGGTGTGATTCGTTGATTCTGGTGTGCTAGAAAATTCAAAGGCGTGATCTTTAAGCAGTTTCTTTGAAAAGTTGCTCTGTATGTAGCAATAGATGCCTG
>JAMASZ010000177.1 GCA_023301585.1 Alphaproteobacteria bacterium
GAATGCCATGCCATGTCCAATAAACCAAGACTGACTTGACGCAAGCCGCCCATGCCAACCATAAAGTTTTTAGCATCATTGAGTTTCTCAATTAATTGAGCAGGAATTTTCTCTCCTGTTTCATAATGGACTGCAAATAAATCTAATGTTTCTTTTTTATACGCCCAGTTTTCTTGCACTTGCGATGGGAGCTCTACGAAGTCCCAAAGCACTGACGTTCCCGCATGAGATGAATACGTCACGTTAGAAAGTAACGCGTGAATTGCGTGTCCCATTTCATGGAATAAGGTTGTTACCTCACCAAAACTAAGCAATGAAGGGCTTTCCGCTGTTGGTTTTGTGAAGTTACAGACAATCGCCACGATAGGTTGTTCCATGTTCCCTTGGAATAATCCCTGGTCACGGTAACTTGTTTTCCAAGCTCCATCTTTTTTACCCGTGCGCGGGTGGAAGTCTGCATATAAAACACCAACGAATTTATCGCTAGATTTTTCGTATACTTCATAAGACTTCACGTCTTCGTGCCATAAAGAATATTCTTTTGACTCACGGAAATCTAAATCAAATAACTTGCTGAAGTGTAAAAATACACCGTCTAAAACTTTATCTAATTGCAAGTAAGGTCTGAAATCTTCACTAGAATAATCAAATAATTTTTGCTTTAATTTCTCACTGTAATAGCCAACATCCCAAGGTTTTAATTCTTCTGTAGCGCCCATTTCTGTTGCGAAATCTTGTAACTGTTTTAAATCTTGTTCTGCAGCAGGTTTATAAGATTTTGCTAACTTAGCTAAGAAGCCCATCACTGTCTCTGGTGATTTTGCCATACGGCGCTCCAAAACATAGTCGCCGTGATTCTCATAGCCTAGAAGCTTTGCACGCTCATCACGAAGCGAGACAATTTTTAAAATATTTTCACAGTTATCGTGGTCATCTTTGTAAGCACGGTTAGTAAAAGCGCGCCAAACTGTCTCACGTAATTCACGGTTATCAGCATAAGTCATAAACGGCCCAAAGCTAGGGTAGTCAAGAGTTACCATGTACTTACCGTCATGTCCGTTATCTTTCGCCGTTTGTTGCGCACTCGCTAAAGCATTCTTAGGTAAGCCAGCAACATCTTTTTCTTCCAGAACAAGCTCAAAGGCTTCCGCAGATTTTTTGGCGTTGTTCATAAAAGAAGGTCCAAGCGTTGATGTTTCTTGAGATATCTCACGTAAACGTGATTTTTTATCTTCGTCCAATAATGCACCGGCTCTTACAAAACTTTTGTAAGTATCTTCAAGCAACGTATTCTGTTCAACATTCAAACCTAACTCACCTTTACGGTCATAAACTGCTTTTATTTTTTCAAATAAATCTGAGTCTAGGGAAACATCACTAGAAAATTCAGCTGTCACAGGACCAATTTTTTCTGCTAATGCTTCTAGTTCATCATTACTCGCGGCAGATAATTGATTATAAAAAACTGAAGTAATTGTACTTAGTTTTTCTGAGCAAGTTTCCAACGCCACGATTGTGTTATCAAAATTTGGTGTGTCAGAATTCTCTTTAATTGTTTCCACATTTTTTCTAGCTTCTTCAATAGCCTTCTCGATAGCAGGCAAAAAATGCTCAGGGTCGATTTTATCAAATTGTGGTGCCTGATGCGGTAAAGGGGATGTTTCTAATAGGGGATTCTGACTCATGTGATTACTGCTTATTCCTAATTTTGTTGTGTTCTTTTAGATAATATCACTTATAACTAAATCAATGATAGAACCACCAAGATCTGAAGAATTTGATGACGTATATTTTTCTGCCCATAACGGGTTAGAAGAAACACATCACGTATTCATAAAAGGTAACGGTCTTCCGCATTTTTGGCAAGGGAAAGAAGCATTCACTGTTCTTGAAACAGGTTTTGGAACGGGCCTTAATTTCTTTGCCACTTGGAAGTTATTCGAAGAAACCGCGGAGCCTAACCAAACCCTTGATTTCATCTCCATTGAGAAGTTTCCTGTTACTATTGAATTCATCCAAAAGGCTTTATCACCATGGGATGAAGAACTTGGCTCTTATATTAAGAAATTTTCAGCGTTATATCCCATTAGAAGCTCTGGCTTCCACCGCATAAAGCTTAGTGAACAAGTGACTTTAACACTTATTTTTGATGATATTAACGACGCTCTACCTAACATTCACAGTAAAGTCGACTGTTGGTACCTAGATGGTTTTACCCCTGCCAAGAACCCAGAAATGTGGACGGACACCCTATATAGTGCCATGGCGCGTTTAAGCCATACAGAAGCTAGGGTCGCAACCTTTACTGCTGCGGCAGATGTAAAACGTGGATTAGAAGAGGCCGGATTTAACGTAGAGAAGACAAAAGGATTTAGGTATAAGCGCAATATGTTTACTGGTCATTTTGAAGGAAGAGAAGCTTCATTAAAACAGCATAAACTTAAAATTCCAAAAGCACTTTCTAACACCGCCAAAGGTAGAATAGCAATTATTGGTGGTGGTTTGGCAGGCACAGGCTGCGCCTACACATTGAAACAATACGGATTTACACCTGTTATTTTTGAATCTGGGAATACGCTTGCAGCAGGTTCGTCAGGGAATAGTTTAGGTTTATATAACCCACGTTTTTCAAAATTACGCGATAATCTTTCTGATTTTTATGCCCCTGCTTATGCGCAATTTATTCGTACGGCCAAATTGCTAACCCAAGAAATTGATTATAATCCTTGCGGTACGTTGCATTTAATTAACAACGAAAACAAAGCTGAACGATTTACAAGCATGGCAAAAACTTGGGGTTGGCATGAGGACCATGTTGAGCTCGTAAATAAAGCTAAAGCGTCTGAAATAGCAGGAATTCCAATGGATTGCGATGCTGTGTACCTTCCCGATTCTGGCTCCGTATCTCCCAATAAACTTTGCCATTACTATGCTCAAGATATCGAAGTAAAATTAAATACAAAAATTAACAACGATAGCTTGCAAGAGTTACAACGCGATTATGACGCCGTTATTTTTGCAAATAGTATTAGCGCAACAAAATTTGAAGAGCTGTCTTGGTTAACCACTGACATTATAAAAGGGCAAACCACTTATATAAAAACTACAAATAAAAGTGCCGCATTAAATTGTAACGTCTGTTACAGCGGTCATATATCTGCCAACCAAAATGGTTATCACCTCATTGGATCAACTTTTGATAAAGGAATAGAGGACCGCGAAGTCATCGACCTAGACCATCAAAATAATTTAGATAAGTTATATGAGCACATCCCTTCCCTTGCATCAGAAAAATTTGAAGCGTATTCAGGTTGGGCAGGAATACGATTGGCAACGCGTGACCGCTTCCCCGTTATCGGTCCTGTGCCAAATACAAATAATATGTTTGTTTCAACCGCCTTTGGGTCACACGGCTTAGTCGGCAGTATAGCTGGAGCGCATTTACTTGCTGATTATTTACGCGGTCAAACATTAAGCTTAGCAATAGATACAGCTTATGAGCTGTCGCCACAGCGTTTTATTGACCGTGCCTCCAAAAAAGGACGAATATTAATATAATAAGAATAACTATTTTGTCTTACGTAACAATATGTTAGATATAGTTCATGGATTTGTCATTCGCATCAACAGTTTTCCTACTAGGCTTTCTCGCAACTTTAATTACTTTTTGGATAGGTATTAAGTTAGCGCATAAGTACGACTTTGTAGATAAGCCTGGTGGACGTAAAAAACATGATGTTGCAACCCCTCTTATTGGCGGATTAATCATCGTGCCTATTTATTTTATTCTAGGATTATCAGCAAACTTAGATTTTATCATGCCGTTTTCTAGCCTATTGTTAGGTGTTATTTTACTACTATCTATTGGCGCGCTTGATGATAAATTTCATATACACCCATGGGTTCGATTTGTCATTCAAATCTGGGTTGCCTGTTTCATTGTTATCTTCTGCGGTGCAGAGATTAAATATATGGGCGATTTATTCGGCTTCGGTGAGTTTTATACTGGCTTCCTAGGGAAAGCATTCTCCGTTATTTGTTTTGTTTTATTAATGAACGCTATTAACATGATGGACGGCGTTGACGGCTTGGCTGGTGGGTTTATTACAATTGCTTTGGGATGGCTTATGTATGTTGCCTATAGTGGAGGCGCAGGCTCGAAATTTTGGGCAATAGCCTTTCTTATAGCACCAATGATTGGCTTTCTAGCTTATAACGCCAGGACCCCTTTACGTAGCAAAGCAGCCGTGTTTCTTGGTGATGCAGGAGCGCTGTCACTCGCTATTATATTGGGCTGGTTTGCGATTAACCTAAGCCAATACCCACCTCATTTGGAAGTCTTAGCACCTGTAAGCATCATATGGATTATGGCGGTTCCCATCATTGATACATTTGCCCTTTTCTTTGTTCGTATGAAACAGGGGCGCAGCCCTTTCGAAGCAGACAGACTTCACCTACACCATAAAATTTTAGACAAAGGATACACTCCTGGGCAGACTTGTTTGATTATCTTAACGCTTGCTATCGTAAGTGGTGGTATAGGAATTTTTGGTATTAAAGCTGGTATCCCTGAATATGTTATGCTTTACAGCTGGAGCAGTATTTGGATTGGCTACACTTTTTATAGATTGAAGCACGCATAAATCATGACTGACAAAATTCAAGACTTAGAAATTCTAATCGCTCATTTAACTGAAGAGGTACGAGAATTAAACGATATCGTTACATCTCAGAGCAAAGAAATCGATACGTTAAAAGCTTATACAAAATTAAAAATTGATGAGCTTAAAAGCAATATTGGCGACTTAGACAAAGAAGACAGCAAAAGCGTTTCTGACGTTGCGGCAGAATCAAGACCGCCACATTATTAACGACCACGCTCACGCACTTCTGAGAATTTAAGATTTTTCCAATCTTCTTGAACACGCCCTAAATCCCATGCATTACGGGCTAAATAAACCGTTGTCTTATCACGGTCTTCACCGAGAGATGCGCGGTTACCATCAACGAATTTTTTTAACTCTTCATGGCTAGGAGCACTAACCCAGCGGGCAGTTATATATTGAGTTGCTTCAAAATAAACTTCTAGGTTGTACTCTGCGTCTAAGCGGTCTTTTAGAACATCCAACTGAAGTGTTCCAACAACGCCTACAATCCAATCAGAACCAAGCATTGGTCTGAACACTTGCGTTACCCCCTCTTCCGCTAAGCTCTCTAGCGCACGTTGTAAATGCTTCGCTTTTAAAGGGTCGCCTAAACGGACACGACGCAAAATTTCTGGAGCAAAATCAGGAATTCCTGTGAAAGAGATTTTCTCTCCTTCACTTAGTGTGTCACCAACACGTAATGTACCGTGGTTAGGAATACCAATGATGTCTCCTGCCACAGCTTCTTCCGCCAATTCACGCCCCTGTGAGAAGAAGAAGATAGGGTTACTAACGCCAATTGTTTTGTTTGATGCTGTGTTTAACAATTTCATACCGCGTTTAAAATTCCCTGAACATAAACGCATAAAGGCAACACGGTCGCGGTGGTTAGGGTCCATATTAGCCTGAACCTTAAATACAAACCCTGAAACTTTCTTTTCCTCTGGTAATACTTCACGCGTTTCTGTCGCACGGGAGCGTGGTGAAGGGGCAAATTCTTTAATACCGTCTAGCAAATCTTTCACACCAAAGTCTTTAAGCGCAGAACCAAAATACACAGGACTTAAATGCCCTTCTCGGTAGCTGTCCATATCGAATTTCGGGCAAAGCTCACGCACCATTTCGACATCATCTTTTAACTTATCATGTTGCTCTGTTGTTAGGACTTCTTTCAGCTTTGCATCATCAACACCTTGGCAAGCGATTGTTTCTGGCTTCGTGTTCTTTTTGCCTTTATTTTCTTCATCAAACAAAATCATTTGATCTTTTACAATATCGTAACAGCCTTTGAATTGCTTACCTTGGTCTACCGGCCATGTCATTGGAATTGTATCCAATGCCAACATTTCTGAAATTTCATCTAACAGTTCAAATGGATCGCGGGTCTCACGATCCATTTTGTTAACGAAAGTAATAATTGGAACATCGCGCAGGCGACAAACTTCAAATAATTTTCTTGTCTGCGCTTCGATACCTTTTGCAGCATCGATCACCATAATCGCGCTATCGACAGCAGTTAAGGTTCGGTAAGTATCATCAGAGAAATCTTCATGCCCTGGCGTATCCAAAAGATTAAAGACAACGTTATCATATTCAAATGTCATAACAGAGGTTGTCACAGAAATACCACGGGCCTGCTCAATCTTCATCCAATCAGACTGTGCGCGGCGCCTATCTCCTTTTGCCTTAACATCACCAGCTAAATGGATAGCGCCCCCAAAAAGTAACAACTTTTCAGTCAGCGTCGTCTTACCCGCATCAGGGTGAGAAATAATTGCAAAAGTACGGCGGTCTTTATGGTTCATAGCGGTTTTATTAAACTAGAACTCATCAAAAGACTAGCCTTTACTCATATTCTTCCAATTTAACGTGAGGCAGTTTTAATATTTCTTTGAATATCAGGGCGTAACAAGATATCTAGCTGACATTTCATGCCTTGCTTGTTTAGCTCTCTACATTTTTCATGCGCTTGCTCTACATCATTACCATCAACCATATAGCGCGTGTATTCTTTGTCAGAAGACTGTTCCATATCAATAGGTTTTAAGCCCTGCATTAAGTCCCCCTGCCCTGCGCTACCCGAAAGATTTTGCAAGGCTCTCAACAAGCGTGATTGTCCACCACGATCTACGAGCAAGCTGTAAAGGGGCTTATCAGAGGGGATATTCATTGACGCGCGAGAAACAGCCACCTTTTGAACGTTAATAGGAACGCCCCATTTACCTTCTGCAAGTTCAAGGTTTAAGCCGTAAATAGGTTCACCATTATTCTCAACTGTAATAATTTTTGGTGCAGGCGCCTGTGCTTTCAAGCTTTTAATCGTCTTAGGAGATACTGTCATTAAATACTGTCCAGCTGGTATTTTATCACTAACAAAAAATCCATCAAACGCCCCAAGTAACTCAATCGGCTCTTGAATATTATTACTCAGTGGCGTCAATAATAATTCTGCATATTTAGCTGGAATGACTTTGCCATTCTTTTTCTTCAAGTAAACAGTTCCATCAATTTCTGATGCGTATTGAATTGGGAACTCTAATTCATATATCTTTCCTGGATCGGGTAGAACTGAAGAACCTTGAACAGCAGAAATCATAAATGGGTCAGGTAGTGTTTCTTGATCAATCGAAATATCAGTTGCACGTGACGATGGTAAATCAACCATCAAAGAATATCCTTCATCATTTGTTTCAGCGCGTCTTTTTACATTTAAACTTTCAACAACAACATCTGGAAGCGGTACATCTCCTCTATCGTAGAACATATTGCTATTTCTATCTAAGTAAACAAAAGAAGACACACGACCGCGACCTAATATATTTCTTCCCGTTACTACAGGAAGTAATGTACTTGGGTTATCAGCAATATTCATATTTACATTTATACCAGCGGCAAATTCGTCATCGGAATCAATTTCAACAAATGGGGATGTTCTAAAATTTTTGTGCTGGTAATTTAAATTTGCGCGCGCTTGGGTAAAGTCTCTATTAGGGTCATGATCTAAATACAAATCCCCTGATAAAGCTGAATTAGGTTGATAGTGGATTTGGGAAAAATATCTATCGATTTCACTTTCAGGTTTAATATCATAATTCAAACCAGCGCGAACAAAGTAACGTCCAAGATTAGCACGAGCAGAAATTGTATTATCTAAGCGTTCATTATCATTATTGTTAACTGAATTTTGAATATCTTCATAAAAAAGACTGTTACTTAATTGAACGCGTCCCATTTGATGACTTAAGCCCAAGCCCAATGTTGTTCTTTCTTGATCATTACCTTCTTCAGCATAGGCAGCCCGACCTGAAACACCAGTTGTCATGCGATTGTATCTGAAAGATCTCTGGGCGTTAGCACTTAATAGTAATTTATTTTGCGCAAGGACTGAGTCTGGAGAATATTCTTCATCTTGCAACAAAGCGCTTGCAGATAAATTCCAATCCATAATTTTTTTACGTGCTGTTAGTTGGCTCGCGATATTTGCTTCATCATCAACACCAACACTACCATCAATAATAGCGTTATAAATCGGCATCGTAAATCCAGCTGCTCCAAAGATTCTATTTTCACCTTCTACATCTCTATTTCTTACACCTAAATAAGTTAAGCTATTCCCCAAATACTTATTAAAACGAGCAGCAAAATGTGGCGTTTCATAATCAACATCATTTGACTCTCGGCTTCTATAAGTTCCTTTATCAGAAAGCGTAGCAGAAACATCATAGGTACTATCTTGCTTCTTTAACAATGCTGCGGTTACAGGAATATTAATATCTTCACTTCTTATTTCCCCTTGTGGCCCATAAAAGAACAATTCAAATCCGTTATCACCTGCAAAAAGAGGAATATTTGCAAATTGATAATAACCATCATCACCCACAATTTCAGTTTCTATTAAAACTCCATTACGATAAAGCTCAATGTCCCAACCTGGTATAGCATCACCATTGATATTAGTTGTTTGGAAATCACCATTTAGTAGTTCGCTATTCGTAATACGGACCCCTAACTCTTGCCTAGTACTTCCTGTTAAAGGCAATCTTGTAACATTCGTATCCCCTAATGTATAAGATCTTGCCCCTAAAGGTCCCAACAGGTCACCTGCCTCACTTCTTTTTGATAACCTTGCTGTTACGGAACTAATTTCGTCATTGGTGTTATAACTGGTTAGTGCATAAGCATCATGATGTAATGCCTGCCCTTCTAAGGCAATATTCGCTGTATTATTCACCTTAGAACGTCCTGTGCTAGAACGGTTGTAACGCGTACCAGCACGAATACCAATTGTATTCAAATCTAACCATGAAGTTTCAGCCTGAAGCCTTGGCAGCGATGCTTTGTTAATCAAACGAGCGTTTTGTGTTGTACGTTGCTGCCTATAATACTGTGCAACACTTGGTAACGGATACTCACTGACAATTTCTAAATATTGCTGAGATATATCAGGAATAAACTTAACGTTGAACCACTCTTCTATACTGCTTTGCGCGATAAAGGTTTCATCTTCTTGAACAATAATATCATCTGCATCAATATTATATTCGATATTTCTAGACACTACCTTCTGATTGTTTAAATCAATATTGATATCCCAGTCTTCACGGAAGAACCAACCACCTCCAATTAAAGTACTATCATCATAATCAACCGCAGCGCCCATAATATCAATGGCATCAGCCAATGAAACATATAACTGATTTTTTTCTTTTAATACGTACAAGTCTCTATCAAATATTAATCTATCAACCTTAGGACGAAGCAAAAGAACCTGTCCATCAGGAATGATAGTGTTTGCGTCGCTGATTAGTTCAACAGGAGCCTTAGTGTCTTGGAGTAATGGTTCAACTTCAGCAACTTTTTCTTCTTTCAGTGGTGTTACCTTTAACGCTTCAACTGTTTTCTCAGTTACAGGTTGCAATTCAACTGTATCAGAAACGCCTACTTTCTCTACCACAGCTTCTAGCTCTAAGTTTACTTTTACTGGAGGCTCTATAACAATCGTTTTCTTATTTGTAACCTCTGCATCTTTAACTACAGGAACAATTTTCTGCGATGTTTTCTTTTGAGCAAGAATTGGCGTTGCTTCTTCTGGTAAATCAATTTTAGGAGAAATTACAATTGTACGCATTGCTGTAATAGGTGTTGTATCTTCTTTTACTTGTGGTGCTGGTACCTTTGGCTTAACACTGGGCTTTACCAGAATAGCTTCTTTAACAACAAGCTTGTCTTTTGAGGCTGCTTTCTTTTTTATGTCTTCAATAAGGACACTGCTCTCTTTATTCGCAGAAAATAAATTTGAAGGAAACCAAAATTTTGACTTTGGTTTTTTGACATTTTCTGGGACAGTTTCTACTTTATTCTCTTTATCATTCTCAGCGAATCCTACATTTGTGTTCAAAATCGCCACCGTTGCCGTACAGCACAGTAAAAAAGTGAATGACGATATTCGTGTTTTTTTGAACAAAAAATAATCCGAATTAGATAAAGTAAGAGATAAAGCTTATTAAGAAGAACGAGTAAATAAGCCAGTTTTGAAATTTTATTCTATGCTATAATCAAGCATTCCACAAACCATTTTACTCCATTAAATCGATTCCATAACTATTTACCTAAAAATAATTTATTATTTTTTATAAAATTAACAATGCATTAACTACTTTTGTATGATAATAATAGCATATCAAGTATCGAAAGATATTGAGTATCAATATAACTTTTTACTTAAATTCATCAGGAAGGATGTCCTAACAATGAAGTACCTTACACAATCTAAATATTTATTAATGGCGGCAGTTGTCGTTATGTCATTTTCGACACAAGCTAGCGCGCAGACAGCTAATATGACTGCGGACGTTACAGTA
>JAMASZ010000178.1 GCA_023301585.1 Alphaproteobacteria bacterium
CCATGCCGCCACCGATGCACAATGTTGCCAGACCTTTTTTCGCATCGCGGCGCTGCATTTCGAACAACAGCGTGTTCAGAACGCGGCACCCGGATGCGCCGATTGGGTGGCCGATCGCAATCGCGCCGCCGTTCACGTTCACGATAGCCGGATCCCAGCCCATGTCCTTGTTCACCGCACAAGCCTGCGCCGCGAATGCTTCGTTCGCTTCCACGAGATCCAGATCGTCAACCGACCAACCCGCTTTTTCGAGCGCCTTGCGAGACGCCATCACAGGGCCAACACCCATGATGGATGGGTCGAGGCCAGCCGTTGCGTAGGATGCAATACGACCAAGCGGCGTGATGCCGCGCTTGGAGGCTTCGTCAACAGACATCAACAAAGTTGCCGCCGCACCATCGTTCAAGCCAGAGGCGTTTGCCGCAGTCACAGAGCCTTCTTTGGCGAATGCAGGGCGCATTTTTGCCATGGCTGCGATGTTGGCACCGTGGCGGATGTATTCGTCTTGGTCGACGATGATATCGCCTTTGCGGGTCTTCACAGTGAAGGCTGCGATTTCGTCTGCAAACTTGCCAGCCTTTTGCGCGGCTTCGGCTTTGTTCTGGGACGCAACTGCAAATTCATCCTGCATGTCGCGCGTAATCTGCCATTGATCAGCCACGTTTTCAGCAGTTTGACCCATGTGGTAGCCGTTGAATGCATCCCAAAGACCGTCGCGGATCATTGTGTCGATGTATTTCAGGTCGCCCATTTTGTGGCCAGCCCGCAGGTGTGCCGCATGGGGGGAAAGTGTCATGTTTTCCTGACCACCAGCGGCCACGATGTTCGCGTCACCAAGCTGAATGTGCTGGGCGCCAAGGGCGACAGCACGCAGGCCTGAGCCACACACTTGGTTGATGCTCCATGCGGATGATTCTTTTGGCAGGCCTGCGTTGATGTGCGCCTGACGTGCAGGGTTTTGGCCCTGAGCCGCTGTGAGAACCTGACCAAGAATCGTCTCAGACACTTCGGCTTTGTCGATCCCAGCGCGTTCAACAACGGCTTCTAGGATGGCTGCGCCAAGGTCATGCGCGGGAGTGTTTGCGAATGCACCGCCAAAGCTGCCGACGGCAGTCCGTGCAGCTGATGCGATTACGACGTTGGTCATGTGATTGTCCTCTCAGGTTATACCTCAGACAGACTGGAGCGTGTCAAACAGCCCCAACCTGCCGCTTCCTGACATGTTTAGGACGGCACGGACGCAGGGGCAACGCAATAAACTTGCGTCATTGCAGCAATGTGATCAACGCATGGCTGTATTTATATGTCGAATTTCGGCACGCCGTAGTGGTAGCCTTGCAAACAATCCGCCCCGAGTTCGGTCATAAACGCCGCCTCATTCGCGGTTTCGACACCGTCGGCCACGACAAACATCTCAAACTGGTGGGCCACCATGATGAGCGCTTCTGTCAGCACTTGATTGTCCGGGTCGTCATGGATTCCATGTACGAAACTTTTGTCGATTTTCACCAGATCGAAGAAGAAATCCTTGAGGTGCCGAAACGCTGTGAGCCCGGCCCCAAAGCCATCAAGCGCAAATGCGACGCCTTTTGGTTGCATCTCAACCATGAAGCGGATCACGATTTCATGCAGCTCCATCGCGGAGGTTTCTGAAATTTCGAAAATGAGCCGGTCCCCGACATCGTCATCCCCAGCAAGGCCACGCCCAAGGATTTCGCGCCACTTCCCGTCGCCTAGTGACCGGGCTGATACGTTTATCGAAATCCGCAAATCGGGTCTTTGTTTCAACAGCTTAAATGCATGGTCGAGCGTCGTGCAATCAATTTCACGACCAAGATCATTCTCACCAATCACGCCCATGAAATGCGCCGCAGGAATAACGCGGCCTGCTTCGTCTAAGACACGGATCAACCCCTCATGAAACGCGACCCCCGACTTTGCACCAGCCAGCATGATTGGTTGATATGCCATTTTCGTGCGGCCAAACGTCAGCGCATCGGCCACGAGTGTCAGAACATCACTGTCCCGGCTCGCCATTGCGGCCTGAAACGGATCAAGTGGTCGGTTGTCGTTTGGATTTTTCGGTGCAAGCATGTTGGTTGGCATCTCATGACTGATGCTGCATCATCTGCCTTAACCACCTAATATGCGGTTAAGAAAAGGAATGTAGTCATGGTAGAGCGCTGCGGTTGGCCCGGGGACGACCCGATTTATCAAGCCTATCACGACACTGAATGGGGCGTTCCGGAATACGATAGCCGGGCGCTTTGGGAAAAGCTAATCCTCGACGGATTTCAGGCTGGTCTGTCATGGATCACGATCCTCAAGAAGCGCGATAATTTCCGAACGGCCTTTGCCGGTTTTGACCCGAATATTGTGGCGGAATGGGATGAAAAAGACGTTCTCAGATTGCTCGATAATGCAGGAATTATTCGCCACCGTGGCAAGATAGAAGCGACAATTACAAACGCGCGTGCTTGGCAAAAGATCGATGCGGAACAGGGGTTTGATACATTTCTGTGGAACTATGTTGATGGGAAACCCTTGGTCAATGCATGGGCATCACCGGCCGACGTTCCGGCCCAAACCGCCCTATCCCAACAGGTGTCAAAAGACCTTAAGAAAGCCGGGTTCAAATTCTGTGGCCCGACGATTGTCTATGCGTTCATGCAGGCCTGCGGATTGATCAACGACCACATCATCACATGCCACCGACACCCCCGCTAGGACCACCGATCCAAGGCCGTCTCGTCGTCGTCTTTGGCAGCAACCCAAACGGCCCCATCACCCGTCGTTTCCTTCTTCCAAAAAGGTGCACGGGATTTGAGATAATCCATCAAGAAATCAGCGGCAGCAAAGGCATCCGCACGATGCTTTGACGCCGTGGCGACCATCATGATTGGATCAGTGGCGCGCAACACACCGTAGCGATGAATGACCAGAACATCGGCCAGCGACCAGCGCTTTTGAGCATCAGCAACAATCCCTTCGATCGCTTTGGCGGTCATGCCGGGATAGTGCTCAATCTCCATACCTTGCAGGCCGCCCGGAACATCGCGCACAAGGCCGGTAAAGGTGACAATCGCACCAACCTCAGGCCGATTTTGGGTAAACGCAGTCAACTCAGCACCTGCGTCAAAGCAGTCAGATTGAACGCGAACGCCCACGTTATCCGCCGGTCATCGGTGGAAAGAAGGCGACCTCTCGCACACCTGCCAAAGAAGCGTCAAAGTCAGATAATTCCTGATCAATCGCAACACGCAACGCAGATGTGTCCGCAAAGGCGGCGGCATAGCGGTCTTCGCGGGCGATAAGCTCTGCAACAAGGTCGTTAACCGTCGCAGCATCTGTCTGAATGGTTTCTTTCGGCAGACCGATCCGCTCGCGCACCCAAGCGAAATACATCACATCCATCACTTCGCGCCTTTCAGGAACGGCATGGCTTTACGCAGATAATCTAGGCCCGTGATAAAGGTCAGCAAAGCAGCCAGCCACAAGGTAACGATGCCGCCATACCAACTAGCATCCCAG
>JAMASZ010000179.1 GCA_023301585.1 Alphaproteobacteria bacterium
CGATAAAGTGCCGTGGTCCTTCGGCCACAGGGAATGCAGAATTTGCCCAATGTCTGATAGTACAGGACCATCATGATGAGGTTGGCACAAATCACTGCTTGCATGATGGCTATCAGCTTCCAGTAATCCCATTGGGATCTCCCATACGCCAATAAGCCTTTCGTCTTCCCTGTGCCTTCAAAATCAGAATCCTCGAACACAATGTCGGCATGGACCGAAACCACATAGTTTGAGGTCATGTATTCGGTGCCCTGATCATTGACAAAATCGTAAACCCCAATCTTGACCCGACACTGAGGATTCAAGTGCAGCATGCCCTTTCCTCTCAGAACAATTGAGGTTGCCACGTCACACGTGTAGCTTGCCTCCATTTCCTCCAGATCGAAGTATATGGTTGAGTCACTCAACCTCATTATCCTGGTCTCCTCTTCCGTGGAGGTCATGTCACAATGCCTAACGATGTCCTTCACTCTCCCTCTGCTGCTGGTGATGGCGGCCACGCACTGCCCACGACTGTCAGCTTCGATAACACTTGCTCCGCAGAAGTAAGTGTTATCAAAGTGATGACAGTCGGACAGTCTAGAGAGATCAAAGCGATGGATCTGCCCTCTCTCCCTGTTGACTATCTGGGCAGTGTCTGGGAGATTTAGCGACATTGCTCCCATATTGGTTGAGAACGGGACCGTCTTCGACCTGTACAACACATATTCCAAATCCACCTCCACTCTAGGAATTTCAATGTGTATTTCAAATTCCCCCATCATTCCTCTGTTGGTGCTCAGATAAATCCTTGGAACCAGCCTCCCTAGCTGCCTATCCGCAGAGGCGGACAAAGCCTTGTGAGACAGTTGTGCTGCAATAGCCTGCCACGCCCTGGAGTGAGCCTGGGAGTTTAGCAAGGAAACTCCCTTCCCCAGATCTGTCAGCAGATCCACATAGCTATCCACAATCAGGATCTGTTCCTGGTATGCTGTTCGAGTGACAATCCGAGTTTCTTCAATTTCAGCCAGCGTCCGGAATGTGTTTATGTTGATCATCCTGGACCCATCGATTTGGTTGGTGTAATCCCTCACAAACCGATCAATGTCAGGGTCCCCCCTTTGACCATAGTACCAGTTCTTGTAGAAGTCACTCCAGTCCACCGCGTGGTTGTGGGCACCCGAGGCCCCAGATGCTGGGTCCTTGTGTGACGGCTTCATTTGATACGATCCTTTCAGCATGATTGCTGTGTTGATCATATCTTTGACCACGGGAGACTTCTTGGTCAAAGTTTCTGACATTTGATTCAGGTAATCGGTCAGCTTCGCATCCAGGGCAGTAGACTGAAACTGTATGGCCGGCATAGCCTTCTGGGACATGAAGGTCCCCTTCACCTCCCTTTCCACCTTCTGTTCCATAGGGCTGGTGCCTGTCACTAGGTTCCCCAAACTTCGCATCCATCCAGTGAGAGTAGACAATACCGGGATCTTTGAGATGAGTGGCCACACTTCCATCAAGGGAATCATGCTCACCAGCGATCCCAGCACAGCCCAAGGCACTCGCCTGACCCGATCAACTATTACCATTACGTTTCCTTCAGCCTCCGAGAGTTCCCGGTTGCTCTCTTCCTTCCCTACCACCTTCAGCTTGGTTATTGACATCACCAACTGGTTGCTCCTGTTTCCTGACTTCCCGGGTCCATCCAGCGGATCCACTGATGAGTTTCCAGCCGCCTTGCCTTCGGATTCCTTTTCCAGGAGCTCCTCCTCCTCTCCTTTCCTTGATCTCCTTACTGACATCCCCACCAATGACCTGCCTGATCTGGGTGAAAATGGATCGGCACTCAGAATGGTGGTCGAATCTTGCCTCTGCCGATCATACCACGGAAGCTTCTTCTGCCTTATACCCAAGACCAACCTCAGGGCCGCCTGGGTCCGCCTTCTGAAGTCCTCGTGCATTGATCCCGCTTCGGCATGTGCCATAGTCAGGCTTCGATTAACCACATCCTGATGCCAATGATGCATCACGGTCTTGTTGTGCATATGCACATATGAGTGCAAGGCTCTCTCAAAGTCAGCTCCTAGCTTCGTCATCCTCTCCGACATTTTGGTGGCATACAGCCCAATGGAATCCACCGCAGCTTTGAGTGGCTTCATCGAAAAGGGCACTTTAACTACGAAGGTTTCCTTGACTATTTGCACCCTGGAACTGGTTTCAGGGAATAGGAGTCCTGCCCTGTAAATCTGCAGGTCCGCTTGATCCTTGGAGAATCCCGCTTTCAGCCCATTTGAAAGGCCTACGCACGTCATGACCAGAAGCATCATCAGGAACCTCATCTTCCTCTCAAAGTCAGGATTTCTTCCCCGCATTCTTTTCTTCTTGGTCGTGAATTCCGTTTCTGGGTTTCCACTCGCCTCTCTATTTCTTCTTACTTCTTTCACTTCTTCATCCACACTGTAATTGTTATCCTTGCATTCACGTTATTTATACCACTTCACTCAGTCCTTCTGACTGGATCTACTCTCTCTCCCTCCAACTGGCATCACCTGCCTCACCTTGGCTCCTCACTTCAGATTCCCGCCGAGGAGACGATTCCCTTGTTTCTCGACCAATGGAATGGCTCCACCTGTCACGTCCTCTCCTCGCCCTCTCTTCTAAATCTTCCAGGGCTTTGTCTGTATCATCCTGCATAGATTCTCTTCCAGAACCTTCCAAACCGGCTTCTTGCTCTGCCTTTGTCAGAATCTCCTCCCGATCTTTTTGGCGCTTCTTTTCCACCTCATTATCACTAGAGCTATTCGGAGACTTGCTTCTTTCTCTCTTGCGGCTTGCATCTTGACCCTCCTCCTGCCTTCTTGCTACGACCAGGTCAGGAGTTTCTCTCGCCTCCCCAGGGACTGCAATACTGTCCTGGGCATCCGGGTTGGACCCCGACACCACTTCATGCACAGCTGCTCCCCTCTCCATGTCCTCCAGCTCTAGAAGTTCACGGGTCGCCCTTTCTGTTTGCATGAAGTCGTAAGCCTCAGCTCCCAATGGCAAATCATCATCCGTGGTTCCACCTTCCGAACCCCCTGATTCAGTCTCCTCATCTTGAAGCGACTGCACATCAGCAGCATTCTCTCCAACTCTTTCTTCCTCTCCCAACGCTGTTGCATCTGCATCTTGCATAACCTGTTCTCCCACTTGTGTCTCATTAGATGCCACCGCCGAAGTATGCTTCTCTTCGCTTTGTGCTTGGCTCAACCCTTCCTCGCCTCCGTCCAGCATTGGTTGCATTCTTTTTTCTGTAGCATCAGACGGCATCATTCGGTCGCCTTCTTGCATTGGCTGGATTCCTGTTTCTGCTGCTTGCGACGGC
Source organism: Alphaproteobacteria bacterium (assembly GCA_023301585.1). Taxonomy (GTDB): domain Bacteria; phylum Pseudomonadota; class Alphaproteobacteria; order Micavibrionales; family Micavibrionaceae. Next base: position 3,341 of record JAMASZ010000179.1, read on the forward strand.
ATTATTTGGCCGCCATCTTGCATTAGCTGGGTTCTTGCTTCTGCTGTTTGGGATGGCAATTCTTGGTTGCCGACCTCTGGCTGAGTGTCAGCAGTCACTCCGGAACTTTCATGCACCATTTCCTCCTCTCTCTCTTCCGCGTTAGATTCAGTCCTTTCTGTATTCGTACCCCCGTCCAGATTCATTTGCGCCCCTTCCGGTCTCGCGATCTTGTCCTG
>JAMASZ010000180.1 GCA_023301585.1 Alphaproteobacteria bacterium
GGCTCAGGGAAAACCGAAGTTTACTTCGAAGCTGTCGCGCAAGCGTTGAAGCAAGATAAACAAGTTTTAATTCTGCTTCCTGAAATTGCATTGTCTAATGCGTTCATCGATAGATTTAAGGCGCGCTTTGGGTGTTTGCCTGCGCTATGGCATTCTTCCCTTAGTCCTGCAAAACGTAAAATGACTTGGCGCGGTGTGGCAAAGGGTGAGAGTAAGGTTATCATTGGTGCGCGTTCTGCGCTTTTCCTGCCATACCAAGATTTAGGGTTAATCATTATCGATGAAGAGCATGACCCTGCGTATAAGCAAGAAGAGGGGGTTATTTATAATGCCCGTGACATGGCGATTGTCCGTGCCAAGATTGGTGATTTTCCAATCGCGCTCGTATCGGCAACGCCATCACTTGAAACAATCTATAATGCGTGGAGTACGGATAAAGGTGGGCAGGGGCGTTATAAGCATTTGGTTTTGCCTGACCGACATGGTGGCGCGGTGTTGCCAGACATTAACTTGGTTGATTTGCGGACGGATAAACCAGAAAGCAGGCAGTATTTTATCTCGCCGACGCTTCATACGGCTATGGTGGAAACGCTGGAACGTGATGAGCAGGTATTGTTGTTCTTAAACAGACGAGGCTACGCGCCCTTAACGCTGTGCCGTAATTGTGGGCATCGTTTTGAATGTCCAAGATGTTCGGCGTGGTTGATTGAGCATCGTGGCGGTGGGCATCGCTCGGGCAAGCTTCATTGTCATCACTGTGACCATTACATGACGTTGCCGAAGCAATGCCCTGAATGTAATGAAGAAGATAGCTTGGCGGCTTGTGGTCCCGGAGTGGAGCGTATTTTGGAAGAGGTGCAAGAGGCATACCCTGAAGCGCGTATTGCAGTGCTTTCTAGTGATACAGCAACGAGCCATGATGAGTTGAAAAAGCTCCTTAGCCAAATACATGATCACGAAGTTGATATTATTATCGGGACGCAAATTGTCGCGAAAGGGCATCACTTTCCTAAACTGACTTGCGTTGGTGTCATTGATGCTGATTTGGGGTTAAGTGGTGGGGACTTACGCGCATCAGAACGCACCTATCAATTACTTCACCAAGTATCAGGACGCGCTGGACGTGAGCAAGCAAAGGGGCAAGTGTTCCTTCAAACCTTCTCCCCTGAAAACCGTGTCATGCAAGCATTGGCGATAGGTGACCGCGATATGTTTTTACGGGTTGAATTGAGTGAGCGTGAGGGTGCATTTATGGCACCGTTCTCTCGTGTTGTTGGCGTCATTGTATCGGGGCGTGATGAAAGGCAAGTGGCTGATGTCTCACGTGCATTGGGACAAAGTTCACCGAATACCAAAGATGATAAAGGTCGTATGATACAAACATTAGGACCTGCAGAAGCACCGTTTTATCGCTTGCGCGGTAAATACCGTCGTCGCTTATTAATCCGTGCAGATAAAACTATTGATGTTCAAAAATCGATTAATCATTGGCTTGGGACATTAAAAATCCCGTCAGCCGTGCGCGTTCAAATTGATATTGACCCACAAAGTTTCTTTTAACTATGAGCTATTCTTAAAAAATAGATGATTTGGAAGAGGATTATATGAATGACATATACTTCTAAGCTCTTTTTACCAATGAACTTATAAATACGCTTGAATAGATTTTTCGATTTATCGCGTATGGAGTTTAATAATAGGTCACGCATATGGTAAAGTAGATACATTATAAAAGCTGTCCCTAGGCTTAATACAATCACTTGAATTTCTGAGAACATAAAGACTAGCTGAACACCTAAAACATAAATGATGAATGCGAAGAAGAAATAGTTTTGAGGGCTGATAACCTTATTATCAATAGCTTCAGAATTTCTAATTAACCATCCTGCCATGGCCATGATAATGGCAACGGTTCCATATTCAATATAAGTGTTAGTTATAGGGTATAGAACAACCAGTAAGGCATTAATTATCCAGAAAAATTCTTTGTTCTTAATCATTAGATTTGCCATAGGCTCAATTAGGTAGCGAACAAGGACAATAGTACCGAGGATGTTAACGTAGAAAGTTCCCATTATTAGGTGCGTCATACCGATGACCAGTATCGCGCCAACAATAAGAAAGTTACTTAATTTATACCCTGAATTAAAACCAACACAGACAAGAAAAACAGGTGCTAACATTCTATCAGGAATACGAAGCCATGAAATGTCAGGGAAGAAGTAATAAGAGGCGTGCCCCATAATCATAATCAGAACAGTAAGCGCAAATAACTGATAGGCGGTAATGGAAGCTGTGAGTTTGTTAAGTGCGTTCATTGTTACATGGGCTTATCATAAAAAATGCGGTTTTTATTATCTTTGTAAATGGTCTCTTTAATGTCTTTGTCGTATTTACGTGCGGAATAAATTACATTTGCCGCTCTGGTGTTTTCTTTATCCCAGCCATTATACGGATTAACGATTTGGCGGCTCGTGTATGGGAATACTGACCTAAAAGTTGAATCGAAGTGTCTACTGTAAGCCGTTAAAAAGTTTGGATTAGTCACTGTATTTGCTACTAATAATCCATCAACAGCTAACGCGTCATGTACTTGTTTGAAAAACTCTTGCGTAACAAGGTGTTCTGGCGTGGAGGTAGCACCTGTGAAGGCATCTAACGCAATCATGTCATATTTCTTATCGGAATTAGCTAGGAATGCCCGAATTGGCACGGCATGAAAATGAATGTTATCTGTGAGTTTTTTCTCTAGAAAATAATCTTCAGCAATCCTTTTGAGTGACCCGTCAATATCAACATAATCATAAATGTTTTTTGAATCTTGCAGGCTCAAGGTAAAGCCCCCTGTGCCGATAACTAGGATATTTTTAGGCGCGTCATCTGCTGGGATTTTGTTTATGAACATTTTTCTAACATATTCGATATATGAGAACACTTTTCCATCAGGTGACAGACCAGAAGAAAAATTATGGTTGAGTGACATAACTTTCATGCTGCCGCTGTCAGAAATTTTAATAGTGTTGTATTTATTGTTTTCAACAATACCTTGAAAGAACATCGCATTGGTTGTGTTGAGGCTGATACCAATTAACGTCACAATAATGATGGGCAATGCTTTTTTAATGTTAAATTGCTTTTGCATCATAAAAAACAGCAGCGCTAACAAAACCATATTAACAACGGCGGTGTAATGCACACCGATAAACGACATTAGGACCAGTGTTGAGAAAACGGCGCCTAAGAATGATCCTAGCGTTGAGAAGAACAGCATTTTTCCTGTAATGCGTGACAGAACTCTTTTTGTAAAAAAGTTACTGATTAAAGGGATTGTCTGCCCAAGTAAGAATACAGGTACCACTAAGAATACAACTGCGTATATTGCTGTCGTTAGATGCCGTGAGGTAACGCCTATATCCTTTAATGATGTAAAAAATATGTTTAAAGGAATGTAAGACGTCGCAAACACAATGAAGAAAAGCGCGATTGTGATGTTAGAAACCAATTTTTTACGAACCGTTACATATTCCCCAAGTCTGTTTCTATACGGTTTAAACAGCCCACCGTAGAAATATCCAAAGGCGAGGGGCATTAACACTGCCGCGATGATGATTGAGATTGTATCTGTTCCTGTACCCAGAAATGGAATGGTTAGCCGTATGGCGAGCAGTTCAGTTGATAGAACAACGTAGCCCTCGACTAAGATAACGACGAATAAAAGGAAAATTGCTTTATTTTTCAATAACATAATATGATTTCTTTTGGCTTTTAGAGCTTGTTTTCATGTTTTTAGGCGATTCCTTAATATACGTCAGATTTATTGACTTGCGAAGGGAGGATGTAAAATTATAAAAAAAACTTTGAAATCTTTAAAAATAAGGCTTTAGACGCTTGCCTGTGATGATTTCATATGCTAAATCCTGCCTAAGTTTATAGTAATTATATTGATAATGAAGGGACCTAATAGTGGGCTCGAATAACATATCTGGTGCAGTTGCTGTCCGTTACGCGACAGCCCTATTGGAAGTTGCGACTGAATCTAAGAAAATTGATTCCGTTGAAAAAGACTTAAATGAACTAGAATCTATGATTGCAGAATCAGCTGACCTGCAACGCATGATTACTTCTCCTGTTAGTTCACGTGAAGATCAAATAGAAGCTATCGCGACTATTGCTAAGAAAGCGAAGTTCCAAGACATTACGGCGAATTTCTTGTCTTTATTGGCTCAAAACCGTCGTTTATCAATGGTTCAATCTCTTATCAATGCGGTTAAGATTGAAATATCGCGTCGTCGTGGTGAAATCGCTGCTGATGTGAAGTCAGCATTCAAATTGACTAAAACTCAAGAAAAAGCATTACAGGAATCATTGTCAAAAGCTGTTGGTCAAACAGTGGCTATTAATGTTTCTGTAGATAAGAGCTTAATCGGTGGCATGGTTGTGACTGTTGGCTCTCAGATGATTGATGATTCAGTGAAACGTAAACTAGAGCGCCTTAAACGTGCGATGCAATCAAATGCTAATACAAATACAACTGCCGCGGTGGCAAACCAAAATTAATAAGTTAAAAGAATTATTTAAAGCAAAGAGGAAAAATAATCATGGAAATTAGAGCTGCAGAGATTTCTGAGATCTTAAAAAAACAAATCGCTGACTTTAGTGCGCAAGCTGATGTTGCGGAAATAGGGCAGGTGCTATCTGTTGGAGATGGTATTGCTCGTGTTTACGGTCTTGATAATGTTCGCGCTGGTGAAATGGTTGAATTCCCTGGTGGAATTAAAGGTATGGCATTGAACCTTGAGTTCGATAATGTTGGTATCGTTATTTTTGGTGATGACCGTGACATTAAAGAAGGTGACATTGTTCGCCGTACTGGTGAGATTGTTCAAGTCCCAGTTGGTCCAGAATTATTAGGTCGTGTTGTTGATGGTCTTGGTAACCCAATCGATGGTAAAGGCCCTTTGAACGCTAAAGAAACACGTCGTGTTGAAGTAAAAGCACCAGGTATTATGCCGCGTAAATCTGTGCATGAGCCAATGCAATCAGGTGTTAAGGCGATTGATGCGCTTGTACCTGTTGGTCGTGGTCAACGTGAATTGGTTATTGGTGACCGTCAAACTGGTAAAACAGCTGTAGCTGTTGATACAATCATTAATCAGAAAACGGTTAACGATGCTGAGGACACTTCTAAGCACCTATTCTGCGTATACGTAGCGATTGGTCAAAAACGTTCAACTGTTGCTCAACTTGTTAAAGAGCTAGAAGAGAATGGCGCGATGGAATATTCAATCGTTATTGCGGCAACAGCGTCTGACCCTGCTCCGATGCAGTTTCTATCAGCCTATACTGGTTGTGCGATGGCGGAATATTTCCGTGACAATGGTCAACACTCATTAATCATCTATGATGATTTATCAAAACAAGCGGTTGCATACCGTCAAATGTCACTTCTTCTTCGTCGTCCTCCGGGTCGTGAAGCGTATCCAGGTGATGTTTTCTACATTCACTCACGTCTGCTTGAGCGTTCATGTAAATTAAACGAAGACCACGGTTCAGGTTCTATGACTGCGCTGCCAATCATTGAAACACAAGCTGGTGACGTGTCTGCGTATATTCCAACAAACGTGATTTCGATTACAGATGGTCAGATTTTCTTGGAAACTGATTTGTTCTTTAAAGGTATTCGTCCTGCGATTAACGTTGGTTTGTCAGTGTCACGTGTTGGTTCTGCGGCGCAAACAAAAGCAATGAAACAGGTTTCTGGTTCTATTAAGCTTGAACTTGCTCAGTACCGTGAAATGGAAGCATTTGCTCAGTTCGCGTCTGATCTTGACCCTGCAACACAGAAATTGCTTGCTCGTGGTGCGCGTTTGACACAGTTGTTGAAACAGCCTCAATATTCTCCGCTTTCAATGGAAGAGCAGGTTCTTGTTATTTATGCGGGAACAAAAGGGTATTTAGATGACGTTGCTGTTGCTGATGTTTCTGATTATGAGCAAGGCTTGTTAGCTGAGGCTCGCACAAAAGGTAAAGCAATTTTGAAAACAATTCGTGATCAACAAAAACTAGACGATAAAGTTGAAGCTAAAATGAAAGACTTCTTGGTAAAATTCACCAAGTCATACGTTTCAGCACATACGAAAGCCGCTTAATTAAGCAAAGAAGGAAGAGTAATCTCTTATGCCAAGTTTAAAAGATTATAGAGATAGAATAGCCTCCGTTAAATCGACGAAAAAAATTACGTCGGCGATGAAAATGGTTGCGGCTTCTAAGCTGAAAAAAGCTCAAGAGCAAGCAGAGGCGTCACAGCCTTACGCGCGCGCTATAGGTGAAATGTTGGCACGTGTTGCCGATGGGGTGACTGTTACTGATGCTTCACCAAAACTTTTGATTGGGACTGGTTCTGATAAACGTCATTTACTTGTGATTGTTACGTCTGATCGTGGTCTTTGTGGTGGTTTTAACGGTAATTTGGTGCGTTTAGCACGATTAGAAATTGCCCGTTTAATTACTGAAGGTAAAGAAGTTCAAATCATTACAGTTGGTCGTAAAGCACGTGATTTATTAAAACGCGAACATAGTTCAAGAATTGTTAAAAGCTTTACAGGCATAGGCGGAAGTTCACGCGTAAGTTTCTCTGAAGCAAACCAAGTGACAGAATTGGTGTTGGATCAATTTGAAGCAGGTAACTTTGATATTTGTTCAATGATTTACAACAATTTCAAATCTGTTTTGACACAAGAGCCTAAGGCACAACAAATTATTCCGTTTGAACTATCTGAAGCAAATGTAGCGAATGATGATGAAGCACCTGAAGTTCTTGCTTCTCCATATGCGTTTGAACCAGAAGAAAACTTAATTCTTGGTCAAATTTTACCACGTAACCTTGGGGTTCAATTATTCCGCGCATTGTTAGATAGTGCGGCTGGTGAGCAAGCTGCTCGTATGACAGCGATGGATAACGCAACCCGTAACGCAGGTGAGAAAATTAACGACTTAACACTGATTTACAACCGTGCGCGTCAAGCCGCGATTACAAAAGAATTAATCGAGATTATTTCAGGCGCGGAGGCTGTTTAATATGAGTGCGAAAGATCCAGCAACAAGAAAAGATGTTCAAGGGCAAGCCCTTAGTGCGATGAATACTGCGGCGAATGCAACTAAAACAAGCGGACATAACTACGCGAAACCAAGACCTGCTTATGTAGGGGCAAATGGTCAAGCGAACTTCGCCCGCCGTAATGGTTAATGAATAAAGATAATTTAAAAAGTTTAAATAAAGAGGAAAAGTAAAATGGCAAATGCACAAGGAACAGTTCAACAGATTTTGGGAGCGGTGGTCGACGTAACGTTTAACCACGGTGAAGTCCCTGCTATTTTGAACGCATTACACACGGAAAATGATGGTAAAACATTGGTTCTTGAGGTTGCACAGCACCTTGGGGAAAATACAGTTCGCTGTATCGCGATGGACGCAACTGACGGCATGGTTCGTGGTCAAGAAGTTGTAGATACAGGCGATGCTATTTCTGTTCCCGTTGGTCCAGAAGTTCTTGGTCGTATCTTTGATGTTATTGGTAACCCAATTGATGATATGCCAGCCCCAAAAACGAAGAAGCGTTACGCTATTCACCGCGAGGCACCAGCCTTTGCTGACCAATCAACAGAAACAGAACAGCTTGTTACTGGTATTAAAGTTGTCGACCTTCTTTGCCCTTACTCAAAAGGTGGTAAAATTGGTTTGTTCGGTGGTGCTGGTGTTGGTAAGACCGTTACAATCATGGAATTAATTAACAACATTGCAAAAGGTCACGGTGGTGTATCTGTTTTTGCTGGTGTTGGTGAGCGTACTCGTGAAGGGAACGACCTTTACCATGAAATGATGGAATCAGGTGTTATTGTTCCTGGTGACAGCGAGAAATCTAAAGCTGCGCTTGTTTACGGTCAGATGAATGAGCCTCCAGGAGCACGTGCTCGTGTTGCTCTATCTGGTCTTTCTATGGCGGAATACTTCCGTGATGAAGAAGGGCAAGACGTTCTTTTCTTCATGGATAATGTGTTTAGATTTACACAAGCGGGTGCGGAAGTATCAGCCCTTCTTGGTCGTATCCCATCTGCTGTTGGTTACCAGCCAACACTTTCAACAGATATGGGTGCGTTACAAGAACGTATTACATCAACAAATAAAGGGTCTATTACATCTGTTCAGGCTGTTTATGTTCCTGCCGATGACTTGACTGACCCTGCGCCTGCTACGGCGTTCGCGCACTTGGATGCGACAACGGTTCTTTCTCGTGCAATCTCTGAACTTGGTATTTACCCTGCTGTTGATCCACTGGATTCAACATCACGTATTCTTGACCCTCGTGTTGTTGGTGAAGAGCATTACAAATGTGCGGCAGATGTTCAGAAAACACTTCAAACATATAAAGCGTTGCAAGATATTATTGCTATCCTTGGTATGGATGAATTGTCTGAAGAAGATAAACTGGTTGTGGCACGTGCGCGTAAGATTCAGCGTTTCTTATCTCAACCATTCCACGTTGCTGAAGTATTTACAGGCTCACCTGGTGTGTTTGTTGACTTGGCTGACACAATTAAAGGCTTCCGTGCAATTGTTGATGGTGAGTACGATCACTTGCCTGAATCAGCATTCTACATGGTTGGTACAATTGAAGAAGTAGAAGCTAAGGCTAAGAAAATGGCTGCGGAAGCTGCCTAGTTTTTTTAAGAGGGATAGCATATGTCTTTCAATCTTTTAAAATTTCCTAGTAGCTTTGGTATAGCAGTTGCGGGTGAGGTTATTAGAGTTAAACCTCTTCAAATGAGAAGAGTTGAAAGCGTTTGTATCTCTTTGAGAAACATTGATTTAGGACTTCAAGGTGTTCGTGGTGATGAGAACGATATGTCACATGTGGTGTTACCGCAATCATTACCAAAGGGTGACGCATTTTTGATTGTTTGTAAGCCATGGGGTGTTGTTAAAGATAAGGATGCTGGGATTGAAATCCAAAATGGATGGAGAGCATTTCCTCTCCCTAAAGATAGCGATCCTAAATTACTGACACATTGTGCAATGGCATAATGTTTAAATGAAAGAATAGAAAATGGAACAAAACACATCAGACCAATTTAATTTTGAATTAGTTTCACCTGAAGCGAAACTTGTATCAGAACAAGCTTGGCAAGTAACTATCCCTGGTGAAGAAGGTACATTTGGTGTGCGCGCAAATCACAGCTCGCTTGTGGCTTCTATCCGTCCAGGTGTTGTTGAGATTATTTCCACACAAGGCGATGCGCCAACAAAGATTTTTATTGCTGGTGGCTTTGCTGATGTAACAGCAACGAACTGTACAATTTTGGCGGAGCAAGCAACAAAGCTAGATGATTTAAATCAGGCTGATATTGAAGCAGAAATTTCTACAGCACAGTCTAAGCTAGACTCAGCTCAAGATGACGTTGAGAAAATTCGCCTTAACCGCGAACTCACTCTAGCAAAAGCAAAACTAACAGCAGTTACCGGATCTCTGGCCGCCTAATTGGAGCTTTTAGCCCAGATATTTGCACCCGTGCAGTTACTCGCATGGGTAGCTGCAATCATCTACATCATCTCGTATCAAAAACAGTCTGCGGATAAAACTATTAAGTGGTGGATTCCCGCTGATATTTTAATGGTCATTCATATGTTTTTTATGGGCGCGCCATTATTCATTCTGATTTCAATCGGTGGGACATTAAGAAGCATTATATCCCTGCAGTTCAGTCGTAAAATTCTTAAAATTTATTTAGCAATTTATATGCTGGCGGTTATCTGTGCGTTTCCATTTTTAGGCGAGGGCTTACGCGATATAATGGGTGTCATTGGTACTGGTTTCTTTAGTCTATCTGTTTTGATGAAACACAACTTCATCGTGCATCGTTTATTTGCGCTTGGGCATCAGTTAAGTTGGATTGGCGCGCTATCAATTCTTGGTTCGTTTGGCGGGCTCGCGCTGATATTGTTCATGCTTACTTCGAATGTGATAGGGACGGGACGTTATTTATTAAAGAAGCGTAACGAGACGAAGACCGAAGAAACTATTGGTTAGGTAGATACTATCTGCATTTTGTAAGCGGTCTAAAGAAATACTTTCTTCCAAGATGTCGCGTTCTTCCATTAATTTTTTACGGGTAACGCCAGCAAGAACACCGTCATTTAAAGGGGGGGTTATTAACGTCCCATTTTCTTTAATAAAAACATTGCTCGTTGCACCGCAGGCAATGTTACCGTCAGTGTTGGTGAGGATTGCTTCGTTTGCGCCCATAGACTCTGCCTTGCGGCGGGCGGCGTAGGAACGGGTATAATCAAGGCGTTTGCAATTTTCTAAAACGCATCTGGCTATACGTGGAAATTCATTAATTACGGCGCACTTTATATCGCTTAAACCTTCAGGGTTTTCAGCCGTTCCAGCAGAGATTAAAAAATCTATTTTTTTTGATTTGGTGAGAGGGGCGTTGACTTCTCCACCAGTAACCGTAGTTCTTATTCTTGCAAAGCCTTTGGTTAACTTATTTTTCTCTAACAGGTCTAAACAAATTTTTTCAAATTCCTTATAGGAGTAACGTGGTTTTAAACCGATTACAGTTTCACTATCATAAAGGATACGCTCGTAATGCTCTGCGCCATGAATAAGTTTATTGTCTTGCGCCAGCATTGAATCGAAAATACCAATCCCTGTTGTAATGCCAGAGTTTAGGTTCGTGAATATTGGTTTTACTTCATCAATATAATCATCGTTAAAAAATATTAAGCTCATTTAAAACTCTCAAATATTTTGTCTATCTTGGTGTAGGTTTCTTGCAATTCTTTTTCTGGCTCAGAGTCTGCGGTAATGCCTCCACCAGCTTGTAAGTATATTTTGTCTTTCGTGTATATCAAAGTACGAATGACAATATTTGTGTCCATTGTACCGTTAAAGCCAATATACCCTAGTGATCCACAATATATACCGCGCTTATACTGTTCTAATTCCTCAATAATTTCCATCGCGCGTATTTTAGGTGCACCAGTGATGGAGCCACCAGGGAAACAGTTTTTAAGTAAATCAATAGCGTTTTTATCGTTTTGCAACTCACCAGTAACCGTTGAGACAAGGTGGTGTAGTCCTTTGAAGGTTTCAACGTCACAGAGCCTTATGGCTTTGACAGTGTTAGATTTACAGGTCTTAGAGATATCATTGCGCAGTAAATCAACAATCATAATGTTTTCTGCACGGTCCTTTTCGCTGTTCTCTAAAACCGACTTAGGATGTTCGTCTGATACTGTTCCTTTGATAGGGCGCGTTTCAAC
>JAMASZ010000181.1 GCA_023301585.1 Alphaproteobacteria bacterium
TAAAGACGCGCTGGCAAGGGTTAACCCTAACGCTTCTTTGATTAATAAACGCTAAAATCATATAATAAAAAACAATTTAAACACAAGGGAACATATTAATAATGGCTGATAAAGATAGCACAATAGGCAAAATTGATTTTGAAACAATAATTATTGATATAGGTGAAACTGAAAGTAATAGTGTAGACCTACGCGGCATGACGTTATGCGGTATTTATTTGCCAAGCGTTCTAACAAGTGCTTCGATTAGCTTTAAAGTTAGTCACGATAACAATGCGGAGTATATTCCAGTAATGGATGGGCTAGGCTCTATTGTAAGTAAGGCTGTTGCACAAGGGCAATATATTAAATTAGACCCTTCTGAATTTGCTGGTATCCAGTTTATTAAAATAGTTGCTGGGACTACCGAGGGTGGTAGCAGAGAGATTAAATTAGCATTAAGACAGGTTTAAAAATATGCCATCACAATTACTAATGTTGTTGAAAAGCAGTTCAGTTTCAGGGGTTACGCCTCCCGCATTCGATGTTTCAACTGTGAATTACATCAAAGAGTTTTGGAGTATTGCGGACGCTACAACAACAACAGTGAGTGAAACTTTTGCCCCTGCTGATGTAAACACTTCAACAAATCAAATTACATTAGGTGACATTAGTATGAATATCACCAGCCCGACTATTGCATCGTCTGCTGGTATGTATGGTTATTTTTTAACAACTGGAACTCTACCTTCGGGTATTATTGGTGGTAAAAAGTATTATCCTTATGAGGTGGCTTCTGGTGTATACGAATTTTATCCTGAAACTACTCAGTCGGATATGGGCGCAAGCTTGCCTAGTTCTTTGCCTCATGAAGTCCCACTGCCCGCTCAAAATTGGTTTCAACAGAAAAACAGTGTAGTTTTTACAGATCAAGGAACAGGAACACATACTTTTTCTACAGATCCACTTGCAAACCTAGTTTTAGGTCGTATTGAGGGTTACAGAATGGAGGCTGAAGATACTGACTTGCACCAAGCATTGCCTGTTGCGGTGTTAGGTGGTGTTAGTTATGTTTCGGCCAGATCAACCAAGTCTTCCAAAAACAATAATGGTAACTATGAGAAGTATGGTAATAGATGGCAATTTAGCCCTGAAAGTGGTGGAACAGATTTAGCCGTTAAGCAAAATGTTGTAGGCAGTAAAAGAACAATTGCTGTTTCTGCTATTATGCGCCCAAATAAAACGGAGATTTTAGGCAATAGAAAGGCTTATATATTATCCACGAACGTAAACACAACAACAGACGTTTTAACGTATGATGGCGAAGAAGGTGATAACTTACACAGATTTGATACTGGTGATAGCATTCAAATTTTAGAGCATACAGGGGACACGTTACCTTCTGGGCTATCTGTGAGTACAAATTACTTTGTTAGAGATTTAAGTGGGTCAACATTTTCATTATTTGATACTAAGGTAAACGCTGAAAACACAGGAAGTGAGTTAGGGCGTATTGATATAACAAATCAAGGGACAACTGGGTTTACGGTTTTCGAGCAAGGTACTATTGCGGATAATTTTAGACTTGAGTACCTAATGGAGTTGCTAGAACCAGACGGCGGCGGTAATGCCGCGAGTATTCAAGTAACAAGAGCGTCTCCTAGCTCCGTAAATGGCGGAAAATACTCAAATACAGCTTTGGCATTAAACGGGGATTTAACTGTTGGAACATCTGCAAATTGGTTTTTAGGTGAGCCTGATAGTATTTTAAAAGTTGATGTTAAACTTGCGCCAGACGGAAATCCACCTACGCGGTCAGACAACGCAAGTTCATTCGCTGGCGGTATTGTTTACATGACGCAGAATGGATCAAGTACAGTTCGTTTTCATGATACATACGCTCAAGCTGTTGACGCTGTAGGTGTCGCGACATCATCATTGACAGACGAACAAATGATTAAGTTCACTGATATTGGCGACAGTGAAATTATGGTTTGGTATGCTGATAGAGCCGCCGCATTTCTTACTCATGAGCCAAGTAATCTATTGAGAACTAATACAAAGTTTGAATACGATGGGTTGTTCCATAAGTATGACTACATTGTTGATTATGGGGACGCTTCTGGATTTGTTAAGTACCTTATGTATGTAGACAACGTACTTGTCGAGGAAGTGACATCAACGGTAGTTGCTAACGGTTCAACAGCCGCCGCAGTTAATGATGCGATAGGAACATTTTTTAATTCGGCACAAGGTCACGCATCATTTGAAGGCGATTTAATGGCTATTGGTATTTTTTCAGACGAGACAGCTACATCCGCCCAAGTTTGGGCTGAAATGCAAAGTTCTGGATACAACGCCGCTATGTTGAGTGAATATAATATAGCATCTCAACTTCCTGATGAAATTAGTGATTTGTCTGGAACTGCGAGTGGTACTGACACCGCTATATTTAAATGGTCACAGCCTAATAGCTTTATCCAACCGTTTGATTATACAATAGAAGAGAACATTAATGATGGTGGTTATTCTACTGTGGCCGATGGAGTTAGTGGGGTTACTGGGTATACTAAAACAGGACTAGCCGCAGAAGATGAGATATCAGTGCGCGCTACTGCCGTATCACTGTATGGCAATAGCGTTGCTTCATCAATTGTGTCAGTGACTACAGATGCAACAAGCAATACTGGATACGATGCAAGCGGAATTTCTGGTTATTTTGCAGATTACAACGCCAGAGAACCAGCAAACAATATTGACGGGGGTGGCAACTTATCTACATTTTCAGATAGTTCTGGCAATGGTTATGACGCAACGGCGGTAACTGCCGCTAGTTCTGGAACTAGAACGTTAAATGGTGAAAATACTATAGATTTTGATAGATCAAATGTTGAATATTATGAAATTGCAGATGTTGCATTTAGGCAAATTTCAAATGGTGCAAATACTGTATTTATTGTTTTCCAAGCAGACGATAATTCAAACGATCAAGCCCTTTTAAACAAGGAGCAGTCAGGCGGCGGTTGGACTTTTGATATTGATTACGATGCTTCTAACGTCATCAGAACTCAAAACGGCGGCGGCCTAAATCTATCGGTAACTAAAGATACAGGCGTTCATATATTAGCATACAGAAGAAGTGGAACGACACAAGAAGTTTGGCTTGATGGCTCTGGCTCTAGCGCAACAAACGAAAATGCAACAGATATAGTATTAGATAGCGCAATTAGAATTGGACGTAGTGCTTTAGGTGGCTCAACTGCATTAGATGGTGCTATTCCAAGAATATTAGTATTTAACCAAGCCCTAAGCGATACTAACTTAAACAATGTGGGCAACGGTTTAGCTACAGATTCAGGGACGACTTGGACGAATATTTAACCTAGCCAAGACTATGTAACACGGCCAGGTTACATAATTAAACTTAAACCCTTAGCGGCATAATAACAGCCTTATAAGCATCGTTATTATCAGCCTTTACAATAATAGCAGTTTCATCATCTCTAAAATAAATCATTGTGTTATTGCTATCTAA
>JAMASZ010000182.1 GCA_023301585.1 Alphaproteobacteria bacterium
CACGTTCCGAGCCACCATTAATAAGAGAATTCATCATAATCATATCTTTAGGCGCATCGCCGCAACCAGGGAAGAAACCAGGTTTACCTTGTGCTACCCCAATATTATGCTGGCTACCTGATAGCGTTTCCCAAACAGTTCCAAGCCCGCCACTAGTTGTCACATTTGCGTGGGCAGGACCTTCGACTAAATGCTGGCGAGGTGCCATAAATTCTTGGTTAGTGAAATGGAATTTTCCAGCAAGAGTAAAGCTTTCATCTTCTAAGGCACCGCGTGTTAATTGAAAGCCCGTTCGTTGCATAAAGGGTACCATGCTGCCTTCGCGTCTTGATGCCAAAGGTGTTCTGATTCCCACAACATTAAAGTCACGATAGCCTTGATGATATGCTTGTGCTGCACCGTCTAAAAAAGCCCCCATATTAGATCTCGTACCACCGCCACTAAGTTGTGTCATACGGTGCTGTGCCGCCCATTCTGTGATTTCTGCGGAATGAACTAAAGGACTTGGCAATATCATACTAGCAGATCCAATCATGGAAAATGTAAATCCAGGATTTGTAATACCCGTTTCTTGCCAAAGTCTATCAGCGCTCCATAAATCATACTCACGCTCTGCACGTCCATGGGCCGGATTATAATCTTCTTCGTTCCAAAGAACATTTGCCAGTTTTCTATCACCTCTAAACCAATCAACAATTTGTGATGACTTAAGAGCCATGGCCTTGCGTTCAACCATTGCCTGCAACACTGGTTTTACTTCACGCTCTAACCCACGAGACACCATTAACGGTTGCCCAGTATAATGATTATCATAAAGGCTTTTCATTGTGGCCACTTCAAAGAAGCGTAGTAGTACAGAATTTTTATTTTCTAACACCTTTAACTTACGACCAACATTGCTATATGGCATTAGAACAACCGCATCAGAATGATCAGCAGATCTTGCTAACCATGATAAATCCTTTGGATTTTCTGCTATGTCGACTTTAGCGCCAGAAGGTAGTTTTTTCTTAATGGCTCTTTTACCAACATTACCCGCAACGGTGAAATTTGGTCTTTCCATTTCTAAAAACCTGTCAATGCGCGCTTCTTGTAATTTAGGAACATCGAAGATTTCAGTAAAAGCGTCACGCGCTATCGCCAAAAAAGAATTTGTATCAAAGTACGGGTTCTTATTATCTTTGCGCGTATCATTAAAGGTAGCATTAGAGTCTTGCGGATATTCTAAATGTCCTAAATCTAAATCAAGACCTTCATCACTTTCTAATAGCGCCTCAAACTCAGCATCACTAGGGAATTCAAACCTATTCCTTTTACTTATTGCATTAATCACAATGCCTTCCGCAGGGATTGGCATATCTGGGCTACCGCTAAATGGTTTAAAAGCAACCGCAACCGATGTTTCATGCTCTCGACTTAAATTTGCATATTTTACAGGGTCAATTTCTGGTAGTTCTTCATGCGCTTTGTTTAAGGCCTTTAAAAAAGCTGGAACACCGCCCATCACTGACATTAATTCTTTCAGACGATGCGCTGGGAAAAAATCACCTTCGAAAGCTTCCTTTACCAATGGTAAATCTTTAAATTCTTGAAAGCTTTCATGGTCACGTAAACGCACATCGACGTTAACAGATCTATCTTCACTGACCTTAATTATATTTTTTGCATCAATCTGCCCCATAACTTCTAAGGCTGCTTGCTTTTCTTTTTTTGTTAAATTTCCCCATTCGCTTTCGATAGTAATTTCAATCTTACGAATTGCTATTTCAGCTGAGTTTGCTTCCTCTTCCTCGGACTCTTCAAGTGCCATTAATTTATTGGCAAGAACAAGTTTAAGATCAACCCATTTTAAGAGACGTTTCCAGTCCACCTCTTTATCAGAAGAACCACTGGCAAGTAGGAAAATTGTTTCGGCAGGTATTTTCGGTTTACCCGCACCAGATAATAAAAGAGCCTCACAGTTTTCACCGTAAAGCTCTACACGAAAATTATCATCATCACGAAGCGTAACACTTGTTTGCATTGCCAGAGGCGGATTGCCTCCGTTATCAACAGAACCGTCAGTATTTAACACAGTATACTCCAAAACAATTTTATATTATGGTAATTAAATAGCAAGATTCTCGCGTAATTACAACAATTATTTTAAATAATCTATGTTTATTCCCCGCCCCAGTCTTCAAGCCATAATTCTGGCTTTTCATCACGGAATTTTTGCACCAATTCAATGCAGTCTGGGTTATCTAAAACAATGACTTCAACACCGCGCTCACGAAGGAAATCAACGTTTCCAGCGGAATTAACCGTATCGCCAACAACAACAAGTGGGATTTTAAACTGAATAATCGTCCCTGCACACATCATGCAAGGGCTAAGGGTTGTATACATCACTGTGTCACGGCGTGTTGCCATACGTCCTGCGTTACGCATTGCCGACATTTCACCATGGATAATCGGGTTGCCCTCTTGCACAAGCATGTTATGCCCCTGCCCAAGAACATTGCCTTCATTGTCAGTAATAACAGCGCCAATCGGACAGCCACCAGCGTCATAGCTAGATTTTGCCAGCTCGTAAGCTTGTTTCATATAAAAGTTATGGTCGTTATGCATAAATACGCTTATAAATGATTCATGATAGAAACTCAATCGACAAACGATAACCGTGCCTTCAAGTACATGGAAATGACTCTTGCTAAGGCTTATGAGAGCCTGCACCCTACTAATAAGGTTGGCGCAACTATATTCTCACCTGAAACTGGTAAGAGCATAAGCAAGTGCAATCATTGGCCTAACAGTATTAAAGATAAAATCGGCTGTGAAGAAAAAATAGGAAACTCATCGGGTACTATCCA
>JAMASZ010000183.1 GCA_023301585.1 Alphaproteobacteria bacterium
ATTGGTGGCACGTTAATTCGTAGTGGTATTAAAGTTGATCCTGATGTTGTGATGAAAGAAGCCGATGATGCTTTATATGCCGCAAAAGAAGGTGGTCGTAATGCTTGTCATTTCCACGAGACAGGTAAACTAAACCCGCCTGACTTTATTCCTGAAAAACGTATCTTTATGGATTAATTGCCTAAGGCATAAAAAAACCTCCTAAAAGGAGGTTTTTTAATAATTGCTGAAAGCTTAGTTTTTCTTTGAAGGAGGCATTTTCTTCTCTTCAAATAAAACGTGCATACCGCGTTTGCCAGTTTCTTTATTCGTAGCCCACGGATCATATTTCATCATTTTCAACTTTTCAGTCTGATTTTTAGGGTTTTTCACCTTGTAATAACGATATCCAGTTCCTGCTGAACTTTCCATACGCACTTTAACTGTACTGCCTTTTGCCATTATCTTAGCCCTTTAATTTGAATTCAGTTCGTGAAAATAAGGTTTTTTCAATATTTGTCAAGCATTTTGCGTGGTTTTAACCTAAACCATGCCTTTGTCGTGTTATCGCATCTTGTGCCTTAACAATTATTTGTGCATTTTCTCGTTGTTCTTTAAGCATCGCAACGATTTTAGGGTCTAATCTACGGCGCTCATGTTCAATAATTGGCTCTTCCGCTAAGGCAGAGTTTGCAAATTCTAGCATAGGGTGTCTCGCACTGGAATCTGACTCTCTAAAGCGTATCATCGCTAAATGGTCTTGATATTTAGGCATTTTTTCTACTTTGTGCCCAAAAGCTGAAATAGTGTGAGGAAAACCAGAAGAACCTGAATGTGTTTGGTCATCTTGTAACCCGCTTATATCACCGTTTATTACTACCTTAGATTTACCGCCCATGCGCCCTATCACCGTTGCAATAGCTCTGGCGTTAAAGCTTTGTGCATCATCAATAATAATGCATGCATCATCAAAGGTAATACCACGTAAACCATCATTATATGGCATTAGTTGAAGGGTGTTTGCGCGTATAAGTAAATCAGTTGATTTATTCGTAATCTTTTTGATGTTACCTTTAAGTGCTTCGGTATGACCAACAGTCTTTTCTTCCCACTCTCCTGGTCTTGCGCCCCATTTATGTAATGATTCTAAATCTGGACGAATAATAACGACCTGAGACAATTCTTTGGCATTAACAAGGTCAAAGGCTGCTGCAATTGTTGCATAACTTTTACCGCCACCAGCCGAGCCTTCAACAATTGTAAAAAATACATTAGGGTCTACAATTGACTCATAAGTAACTGCTTGGCTTTCATTGTCAGGTCTAAATTTTGAAGAACTACATTTAATAATGCGTTTTTTATTATCTTGTTGTTCGTCACCTTCAATGGTGATTTGATTTGGTGCTTGAGATTCTAACCTTTTAATTGTTGTGGCTTGTCGTGTTATCGTGCCTCTTAACTCATTTACTGCAGCTAAGTCTAAGTTGTCTTGTTCTGCTTTTAAGCATTCAGTTAAATACAACCCCAGTTTATCGCATTGCTTCTTACGCACTTGATTTCTTGGTGTGTCTGTAGAAATGGTTTTTTCTGCTCTACGTTGTAACGCTAAGAGTACGTTTCGTGCTGCTTTTGTTGCGGCTTCATCACTACCTGTAATTTGAAATAGCTGAGGCGTTCTATCATAACGATGAATTTTTACGCCGAATTGGTTTTGAATCCTACCAAAAAATCCTCCAGATTTTTTACCGCTGACAAGTTCTTCAATCCCTGCCGATGAGAAGGTTATAAGTGTTGGTTCTGATTGAGACTCTTTACGTTTAGCCATAGTATTACTCCCTGATACAAATTAGGTTACTTAGTTTTTTATTGATTGATTACATAAATTTGTAACGACGAATCTATGCTATGACAAGTGATTATTATAAGTTTTCCTTTGATGCTTGATTTTTAACAGAATCTTGCTTAGTTTATTTTCATATTCAATAAAAGTGAGTGATTCTGAGTGTCTAAGAAAAGTAAAATCAGGAATACAGACGGCAAACCCGTTGATGTAGCCAGAGTTTTCGAGCTGATGGCAAGGGGCATATCAAATGGCAGTATCAAATCACAATTAAGGTTAGACACGCCAATGTTTCAAAAAGCTAAAACAGCGGTTTTAATGCAATACCCAGAAGCACCAAGCATGATGTTTGGGCGTTGTAACGGTAGTATGAACTTTATAATAGATGCTTGTTTGCCACCGCAGCTGATGTTGAATATCTATAAAAATATGGGCAAGGCAACACATATTGCCTGCGAAGATGGGTTAGAAATGAATGATATTGATTCTACCATTGTTCATCACTCAACTGTAGAACGTTATGACGGTATTGTTACCTCTGATTTGGTTTTGGATAGCGAAAATGACATGGGTGTTATTGCTCAAGGCTATGCCTTTGTCGCTATGCAATTAAACAGCACGGTAGATAAAATGGACATTTCTTTAGCGAAAAGAGTGCCGTTAATTATTAGGTTAGATGATAAGGTCGCTTTAACAGATAATTACGCAGGTCTAATTCGTGCATACCACGATGAAATTTTGGCACATGTTAGAAACCGCGTTAGTCCATTGATTACGGTTACTGAAAAAGGTGGCGTTAAACCTGAAATGACTTTTGAAGAGATGTGGCAAGAGCATTATCACCCAGAAGAGTTTAGCAAAAAGAAAAAGGGAAAGTCGTATATCCCAACATCTGTTTTACGGACTTTTTCTGAACAGCCTTCTGTCCCAGAATGTATCGTCGCTTAGCTATTATTTCTTCTTGGGCTTAAACGGTTTTTTACCGCCTTTACCACCTCGTCCTTTATAAGGTTTTTTCTTATCAAATTTCTTTTTATTATCGCGTCTTCCGCCGCCACCATTAAACTTAGGCTTTTTAAACTTAATACCAGCGATGTCGGCGCTATCATTATTTGCTAGTTCAAAAAGGCTAGAGCCAGTAAGGCCATCTGCTTCTTTCAACTTGATTTGTATTGGCGCCCCTAAACGATATATCTTTTTGTTCTTACGACCAACAAGGGCGTGTTGCTCCTCATCATGGACGTAGTAATCATCAGGAAGAGAACGCATAGGAATTAGACCATCTGCGCCATTTTCATCGAGGCTTACGAACAAACCAAATCTTGTGACACTGCTAATAACACCACTAAATTCTGCGCCAATGCGTTCGCTCATCCATGCTGCGGTGAAGCGGTCAACGGCGTTACGTTCTGCTTCAGAACTTGTGCGTTCTGTTTGCGAAATACGTTCTGAACGCTCTTCTAATGTTACTTCCTCTTCTTCACTTAAACCACCTTCACCAAGCCCGTAAGCAGACACCAAAGAACGGTGAACTAGTAAGTCAGCATAACGACGAATAGGGGAAGTGAAATGTGCGTAGCGCCTTAACGCTAATCCAAAATGCCCGATATTTTCTGGGTGATAAATCGCTTGTGATTGCGTGCGTAAAACAACTTGTGAAATCAAATGTGAAAACTGGGTTTTACCTGCTTGCTTTAGAATATCATTCATCTGCGCTGGACGCATTACTTGACCTTTAGGCATTGAAATACCAAATGCTTCAACGAACTGACGTGCGTTATCAACTTTTTCTGGGCTAGGTTTGTCATGAACACGGTACACGCAAGGGGCTTTTTTCATTTCCAATGCTTGCGCGGCTGCAACGTTCGCCAAAATCATAAATTCTTCGATTAATTTATGGGCATCTAACCGCGCACGTTTTATAACGCCAGTCATTTTACCTTTGTCATCAATCATAATTTGACGCTCTGGCAAATCTAAATCGAGCGCCCCACGTTTCAAACGTGCCTTGTCCAAAATTGCATAAGCTTCGTAAAGTGGATTAATCACAGGCTCCATTAACGTGCCCGTTACATCATCAGCCATACCATCTTTAGCAGCTTGAACTTGCTCATATGTAAGACGCGCAGCGGAGCGCATTAAACCACGGACAATTTTATGGCGCTTTAATTCACCATGCTCATCAATCCATAAATGAAACGCCATACAGGCACGGTCTTCTTTTGGACGTAAGGAGCATAAATCATTCGATAGTGCTTCTGGTAACATCGGCACAACGCGATCTGGAAAGTACGTTGAGTTGCCACGAATATAAGCTTCTTTATCAAGCGCTGATTTTGGGCGCACGTAATAAGATACGTCAGCAATAGCCACAATTAAATGAAATCCGCCTTCTGCTGACGCTTCTGCATAAACAGCATCATCAAAGTCACGTGCATCTGCCCCATCGATTGTAACAAGCGGAATTTTACGCAAGTCTTCGCGTTTACCAAGTTCGGGGACTTTTAATCCTTTGGTTTCTTCAATAACTTTTTCAAGAAACTCTTCATGCAGTCCTGCTTCATGGAGAGCGATAAGACTGATAGCATGAACATCGTCACGACTTCCGATGATTTTAGTCACTTTGGCTTTACTGCGTGTGCTCGAGCGTGTCTTTAATATTTCCGCGACAACCAAATCACCAACTTTGGCATCGCCTAAATCAGCTTGCCCAATGTCAAAATCGTACTTAGCTTTTTTGTGTGTAGGTTTTAAAACGAACCCTTTTGCGGTCTTGATAACTTGCCCCATCACGGTCGCTTGTTGACGGTCAATACGGCGGATTAATTTTCCTTCGTAAAGCGTATCGGTGAACTTCTTTAAACTGACAAGAGCGCGATCACCTTCTTTCATTGGTGCATTTGAAAGCAACTCAACACGTGGAATAGGACCCTGTGTTTCAATGTCCCAATCTAGGGGTTCTGCAAAGATGTCACCGTCGCTATCAATTTTGGTTATTCTGACCATGCTAACAGCGGGGAGGGCACCTGGCACGCTATAGGATTGTTTTTCACCTCTGACCAACTGTCCTGCTTGTTCAAGCTCGCGCAATAGGGCCTTCAAACGCTTGCGGTCATCACCTGTAATGCTGAAAGCCTTTACAATGTCACGCTTAGACATTGGAACTGGGCTTGCAGAAATTAATTGAATAACCTCATTTTTATGGGGAAAGTTGGAGTCAGGCATAATAATCCTTAAAGTTCATGAAATTTGATTGTAGAGTATAGATATGTTTAATCTCAATCTGATTTATGGAGAGTAGCTGTTTTATGCAGAGAATACTAGTAACAGGCGCGGCAGGATTTATTGGCTTCCATTTGGCACGGAAATTATGCGCCGAAGGGCATCATGTCTATGGGGTTGATAACCTCAATGATTATTACGATGTGTCCCTGAAACAAGCGCGATTGGCAGAACTGCAAAAGCATAATAGCTTTAAGTTTACCAAGGCGAGTTTGGAAGACGCCCCTGCAATTGAAAATATCTTTAAAGAGTTCAAACCAGAGATAGTCGTGAACTTAGCGGCTCAGGCTGGCGTGCGTTATTCTCTTGAAAACCCGCAAGCTTATATTTCAAGCAATATTGTCGGATTTACCAACATTTTAGAAGGCTGTAGACAAAATGATATACAGCATTTGGTCTTTGCTTCTTCCAGCTCCGTATATGGCGCGAATAAGAAAGTGCCGTTCTCAGAAACAGATAATGTAGATAATCCAGTAAGTCTTTACGCCGCGACAAAAAAATCGAACGAACTAATGGCACATACTTATTCTCATCTATATGGGTTGCTCTGTACGGGCTTACGGTTTTTTACTGTCTATGGTCCATGGGGGCGTCCCGATATGGCATATTATAAATTCACCGATGCGATTATAAAAGGCGAGGCAATAGATGTTTATAATCACGGCGATATGCGTCGTGATTTCACCTATATTGATGACATTGTTGATGGTGTCTATAAATTAATCCAAGCCGACATAAATAAAAACGAACCGTATCGATTGTTTAATGTTGGCAACAATAACCCTGCTCCTTTAATGGATATGATTAGTATCTTGGAAGATAAATTGGGCAAAAAAGCTGAAACCAACATGCTCCCCATGCAACCAGGCGACGTCCCTGAAACTTACGCCGATATTTCCGCCTTAGAACAAGCAGTTGGCTTCAAACCTTCAACTTCTCTCGAGGATGGTTTAGGTAAATTTATTGATTGGTATCAGGGGTATTATGGCTGAAAATTGCAGGTTGCTTCTAATAAAAGACATTCCTCAGGACGCACATTCTCTGAATGTTTAATAGTTTTACTAGCGCAAAATCCGTAATATTCCTTGATGACATCTAGCCCTCCTTCTTCTGTCTCACTTACAACCCACCTGTCTGGGGTTGGGTCATTGGAGTGGTCTGGAGTATCATAGAAAGTTGCAATACAACCTCTTTCTCCTGCCTCTTGTTGAGTTTCGGTATCTAGCTCACATAATGTTACCTCTGCCGAAGTATCGCTATTACATTTTTTTAAAGCCAGCTCCTGAGCTTTTTGTAAATTAGAATTAGCTGCAACATACCCTTGATTATTAGCTTCGTTGTAAGCTAATGCCATAGCTGGATAAGGTCTTTCTTCATCAATGATAATATCTACATCAATAGGTTCAATATCTGCAGAGCTATAAAGTTTCTTCTCTGGTGTGATACTTGGTGTCTCTGTTACCGTCTCAGTTGTAGGTTTATTTGGTTCATCTACTGTATCACTTGGCTGTTTTCCCTGATTGTTAATAACCCCCATAGTGCCTGCAAATAAAAGCGCTAATGCATATGTCCCAATCCCTATATTATTTTTTTCTTTTGTTTTAGGGGGCGGTTCATGTGTCTCTTGTTTCTGGATTTTGGCGCGCTGGTGCTCTTGACGTTTTTGAGCTTTGGCGCGCTTTTTTTCTTCGGCTTTCTGGAGTTCTTTTAATTCTGCCAGCTCTTCTAAGGCTTCACCAAAATGCGTCAATACCGATTTTTGTTTTGGATGGTCAAATAAACCACCAAGAGGTTAACCGTTTGAAGGGGAATTTTTATTAGACTGTTGTCTTTTTGTTTCAACAGAACACATATAGGTAGCGTGCCCACCACCGCATATAGTGCAAGTTTCCATGATTTTTTCTCTCTTTAAATAAAACTATTAGGTTTTTACATATAAAGCATTAATAAATAGTTAACATTCTTAAGTCAATTTGTATTTTTATTGACATAAAAATAACGCGCTTGTAATCTGCTTTAAGGAGAAATTGTTATGGATTCACTTATTATCTGCAGAATAGCATGGAGCATTGCCACTATATCTGGACATGGGCAATGGAATAATGACGTGCATGATTTACAAAAATATAAGGATATGGGTAATAGCGAATTTGGCTCTAACACCCATTATCTTGAATGCTACATTCCTTATACTGACAATAAAGCTTCTGAATTTCCTAAACTAACAATGCCTAGCTAGATTTTTTAGCAGTCTTCTTAGAAGCAGCCTTCTTCTTAGAAGCAGTCTTTTTACTTGCTGTCTTCTTAGCTGAAGTTTTCTTGGAAGCGTATTTTGCTTCCTTGGCTGCGTCGCGTTCCTTCTTCTTGGCGATTAAATCAACAGATCTGTTCATACCAATGGTCATCACATCTTCATCCTTTGGGATAGAGGCGAATTTGCCATCATGCATAACAAATGGTCCAAAGCGTCCAATACCAGCCTTCATCATTTTACCTGATTCAGGGTGTAGCCCAATGTCACGTGGAAGCGCTAGAAGGGCGAGGGCGTTCTTTAAGTTAACCTCATCGATCGTAAGTTCTTTCGGCAGACCTTGACGCTTTGGTCTTTTGACCTGCGGTTTCGGTGGCTTGTGAACAGGAATGTCTTTTTTCTTCTCTTTTGCCTTCTCAACACGTTTCGCATAGCGTGCTTCATAGGCTTCTAATTTCTCTGCATAAGCAGCTTTTTCTTCTGCTGTTTCTGGCGGAGCATCAATTTGAACGTAAGGACCATAAGGACCACGGCGAAGCGAAACGCTACGACCTGTATCTGGGCATTTTCCAAGTTCTTTTGGCTCATTCGCTAGCGCTGCACCGTCATCTTCACCATCATTAGAAATCAAAGGACGTGTGAATTTACATTCTGGGTAATCGGAACAACCAATAAACGCACCAAATTTACCAAGCTTCAAAGATAACTCACCTTTAGTACAAGCGGGGCATTGACGCGGGTCGCCACCGTCTTCTTTGTCTGGGAAGAAGTGAATACGAAGTTCGTGATTTAAGTGATCAATAACTTCTGTAATTGTTAAAGGTTTTGCATCTTCAACCGCCTTGTGGAAATCAATCCAAAACTGGCGTAATGCTTCTGTCCATGCAACATGACCACCAGCAATCGCATCTAGCTCTTCTTCCAAATTCGCGGTGAAGTCATAATCAACATATTTGGTAAAGAACTTCATCAAGAAGCTGGTGACCAAACGACCACGATCTTCAGGAATGAAACGCTTTTTATCCATGCGGACATATTGACGCTCACGAAGAACTTGCAATACAGACGCGTATGTTGACGGGCGACCAATACCTAATTCTTCCATGCGCTTAACAAGCGTTGCTTCAGAATAGCGAGGTGGAGGTTGGGTGAAGTGCTGGCTTGGGCGCACTTCCATTAATTTTGTATTTGTGCCCTCTGATAATGGTGGCAGACGTCTGTCTTTATCATCTGCTGGTGTATCATCTTCATCAACACTTTCAGTGTAAAGCGTTAAGAAACCATCGAAAGTAACAACAGAGCCATTAGCACGTAAAATTACATCATCTGTCCCATCAGAGATATCAACGCTCATCTGGTCCATAACGGCATTTTCCATTTGCGATGCCATGGTGCGTTTCCAGATTAAGTCATAAAGACGTAGCTGTTCAGGGTCGCTTGGTGCTTTACCAGTTTTTGGTGTAATCGTTAAATCTGTTGGGCGAATAGCTTCGTGAGCCTCTTGGGCATTTTTCGCCTTAGACTTATATAAGCGTGGTGCAGAAGGTAGATATTTATCGCCGTAGTCTTTTTTGATAACGCTACGCGCCTGTGCCACCGCATCTTCTGATAGTGTCGTACCATCGGTACGCATATAAGTGATTAAACCAGCTTCGTATAATTTCTGCGCGATACGCATAGTCTGCGCGGCAGATAGCCCTAATTTACGCGATGCGTCCATTTGTAATGTCGATGTAATGAACGGAGCATAAGGGTTACGCTTAACTTGTTTCTTAACAATCTTTTGAATGGCTAAGTTTTTCTGACGAATGCGCGCTTCCGCTTTTTCAGCCTCAGTGCCAGAGCCAATGCTCATTTTATCAAGTTTATTACCCGCTAAATGCGTTAGGCGCGCAGTAAATGGTGCGCCATCAGCAGAGTGTAATAATGTCTCGATTGACCAATATTCTTGCGGATTAAATTTTTCAATCTCTGCTTCACGCTCACATATTAAACGCAGGCAAACAGATTGCACACGACCCGCAGAACGTGAGCCCGGCAATTTACGCCATAAAACAGGGGAGATGTTAAAGCCCACTAAGTAATCCAACGCACGACGCGCCATGTAGGCATCAATTAGGTTTTGGTCCAATTCACGGGCGTGGTTAAACGCTTCATGAACCGCAGTTTTGGTGATTTCGTTAAAGGCAACGCGGAAAACTTTTTTATCTTTTAGAAGCTTGGCTTCTTTTAAAACTTCGTTTACATGCCATGAAATTGCTTCTCCCTCACGGTCGGGGTCGGTCGCGAGATAGATGTTATCGGCAGCTTTAACCAATTTTTTAATGTCATTGACGTTTTTCTTGGCACGATCACCAAGTTCCCAACGCATTTTGAAATTCTCATCTGGAAGAACAGAACCGTCCTTATTAACCAAATCACGAATATGTCCGTAAGATGCGACAACGACGTAATCATCTCCAAGATATTTGTTGATAATCTTCGTTTTGGCGGGTGACTCAACGATAACTACATTTGATGCGCTCACGATATAATCCTTTTATTCTTCACTATCCAACAGGGCAACACGGTTGCCAGGCAGGCGCTGGATACGTCCAGCTAGTTCCATTTCCAACAATGCAAATTGCCCTGCTGGAATACTCAAATGACATGCTCTGAGCAATTCGTCAACAGCTAGTGGCATTTGAGAGAGATTTTGTATGATGAGGTTTTTGGCATTTTGAGTGTCAATTTCAGGTGTTTCACGTGAAACAACCTCTAATGCTGGAGCTTGCTGGTTAGCGCTGTCACGCATGACATTCCCGCCATTATAGCTTTCTAAAGCATTTAAAATATCGTCTGTATGCTGGACTAAAGTCGCCCCGTCTTGAATTAATTTATTAGGACCTTGTGCTCTTGGGTCTTGTGGATAGCCTGGGACGGCGTAAACATCACGACCCTGTTCGCCAGCCATACGTGCGGTGATAAGTGAGCCAGATTTAATCGTCGCTTCAATTACAACCACACCTGATGATAAGCCAGACACAATGCGGTTTCTCTTTGGGAAGTGGCGCGCTATTGGCTCCATACCTAATGGGCTTTCAGCAAAAACTAATCCTTGTTGTTTGATGTCATTATAAAGAGACTCGTTTTCACGAGGGTAGACGACATCAATACCGCCCGCTACAACGGCAATTGTTCCGCTTTGCAAAGCGCCTGAATGAGCAGCTGTATCGATACCACGTGCTAATCCTGATACAATGACTTGTCCGCTTTTACCAAGCCCGTTTGCAATTTTTTGTGCAAATTTACGCCCATTAATTGATGCGTTACGCGCACCAACAATCGCAAGGCATGGGCTGCGCGCCAAATTGATATCACCGATATAGGATAAAACAGGTGGTGCATCATCGGTTGCGGCTAGTGTTATTGGGTATAATGGATCGTGGGCGCAGATAATATCGCCCCCCAGCTTTTGTAACTTCTCGTATTCTTTTTCAATTGTAGAAATATCAGGCGCAACCAATGGTTTTTTGCGCCCACCTTTTTTTGCAAGTTCTGGTAATGCTATTAAAGCTTCTTCGGCGCTGCCGTAATATTCAAGCAGATTGTAAAATGTAATTGGACCTACATTTTGTGTGCGGATAAGCTGTAGCCAGCAAAGTTTCCCTTTGTGAGAAGTCGGCGTATCAGAAGGAACTTTTGCAAATAAACTCATTCAGCTTTTTCTTTCTTACCTATTTTAGGCTCAGTCCCCGCAATAATACGTTTTATATTTTCACGATGCTTAATATATATAAGTGCTGCTATTATTGCGCAAAAGCCAGATAGGTTAGGATTGTCATATATAAAATGTGCAATAATGGGCGTTACACCAACAGCAATTAATGCGGATAAAGAAGAGATACGGAATACAAGGGCTGATACAAACCATACAGCGCAGGCACTCAAACCAATAGGCCACGCAAGGGCTAGTAATGTCCCTAATGTTGTTGCGACGCCTTTACCACCTTTGAATTTTAGCCAGATTGGGTAGCAATGCCCAAGGACAGCACCTAGGGCTACACATATTAATTCAGGTA
>JAMASZ010000184.1 GCA_023301585.1 Alphaproteobacteria bacterium
GCTGACGTTGTTGCATAAAGATATGTCCCGTCCCCCCATACGTTTTGAACATCCCCTAAAGCGGATATATTATCTAACTCAGTGAAAGACGTACCATCAAATGTATAAGCCCTAAGCCCTGCTGTTCTTGCCGCTACATAAATATAAGTGCCATCACCCCATACGCCTGCAGCTTCTCCGGGAGGGTCAAATGAACCAACTTCGGTGAACGTAGCCCCATCAAACGTATAAGCCCGAATGGTACCATAATCACCTACATAAATATAAGTGCCATCACCCCATATACCAGCAGCGACGCCTGGCGTGTCAAAAACAGCTAATTCATTTAATGCGCCATTTTCAACTTCATAAGCACGAATACCATTATCATGATTTGTTAAATAGACATAGGATTCGTCACCCCATACCGCCCAAGAATTAGATGATACCGCAGCTCTATCAGTTTCTAAAAACGGATCGCCATTATTTTGTTGGCAGTTAACAAGTTCTGGGTCGAAACCAATCGCATCACCTGTTAACTTTGTAACGTTCGGCGATAAATCACAGCCAATATCTAAAACCGTTAAACGCCCTGAACGATTAGTGACATACATCAAATCATCAACCGCAAAAAATCCTGCAGGGTTTTGTAACTCCGCTGGGTCTTGTAAAAAATCTACGATATTTAAATTAGCTGGGTTTGATATATCAATAACACTAACACCCTTACTAGAATTACCAGCGCCAACAAATAAATAATTGCCGTACTCACGTATATCAACCATGTAATCAAAGTTAGGTGAGCTCACCAATGTGTCGACTAAAACGGGCGCCGTTGGGTCGGATATATCAACTGAACGAATTGTATCGTTTCCTTGATCTGCTATGTAAGCATAATTTCCTTTAACCGCAATTGCGCGACCAGACCCTGCTAAAGCCAAACTTCCGACAATGGATAGAGCGGCGGGGTCGGATATATCAATGATTGTTACGCCATGCGCTGAAGACACATAAGCTAAGTCCCCCACCAACTGTATGTCTAACGCACCATTTAATATGCTGCTATCTTGTAGACTACTATGCACTGATAAATTACTTGGGTCGGATATATCAATGACTGTCAGTCCGTCTGTTGCATTGACAGGTAGATACGCATAGTTACCTTTAATTTCAAAATCATAAATATTTCCAAAATTAACACCATCTGTAATGCTATCTAATTCAACAATATTACTTGGGTCTGAAACATCGAGGGATACAAATGTATGATTAATAGACGTGCCAACAAAAGCATAACTTCCTAGAATTTGGACAGAAACAGCATGATCTAAATTCGCAGAAGTATAACTACCCAATTCAACAATGTTATCAGGGTCAGATATATTAAAGATTGTTAAGCTATCTGCGCTTAAAGAGGCCACATAAGCCAAGTCCCCCACAACTGTGACACCATTAGCGCCACCAATCGTCGTAGGGTTTACTGAATTTTTAACACTTAACTGCCCCGACTCAATTGTACAGCTATTGGAATTTGCGACACCTGACACCGCGCCCCATGTGCCTGTACCTGCAAAATCACACATCTCTAAAACCGTCGATGCACCGCCAACATTTAATCTCAACGCTTGCTCATTGGCTGTGTTACAGGGACCCGAAATACTGTTATCACCGGGGTCACTCGCCAACTTTAACCCTGCTGTCTCAATACGACCACTCACACGGGAGTTTCCGCCAACTTCAACTTTATCTTCTGTAATTTCTGCGGTGTCTGCATCTGTACCAGCCGCGACACTTTGTAATTGCCATTTGGACGATGTCGCCATTGCTGCTTCCATGTACGTATATGACATGATTAAATCATCACTGCCTGTTGGCTTATTCACCAAGGGCGTATCGCCCAGGTCATCTAAATCACCATCACTATTGGCATCAGACGTTGCCCAATCCTGACAGGTTGTTTGAAATACTCTATCCGCTCCCGCTGACATAACCGCGACAACTGTTTGGTCTTGTGCATTGGCATCGTTTAATCCAGGCAATCTATTCTGTCCTGCACCACCGCACGTTGCATCATCGACCAATGTTCCATGGTCCCATACGCAATATCCGTACGCGTTACCCCACGCATCTTCTTGATACATCGCCGAAACACCTGTCGGTAAAACCCCGCCACCAGCAGGAAAACGTACACCTACGCCGGCTACATCATATGGCCATGGCTCTACCATGCCGTCGCGATCACAATCTTTTTCTGGTGCACGCGCGATACTCATAATCGCCAATTTTGTATTCGCCATGATTTGGTTTTCGCTCAAGGCACGCGATGACGTATCGGTCATATTTTTCATTGGACCACGCATTACCGTCGTAGACGTCACACCAATTGCGCCAACAATCGCCACAGCACCAAAAAGCGCTAAAAAGATATTACCTCTTTCCGCTAACCTTAATTTCTTCGATGATGGTTTCGTGTTCACGCGCATAAAGCTTAAAAACCCACCTAAAATATATAATTTTGACCCTATATATCTATTATCCGCTTAAACTATTAAAAAAATCATAAAATTTTAGCTTTTCTCGTAAGCTAAGCTATTGAATTACTTATTTTTATAGTTAAAAAGATAGTGATACCCCTCAGAACAAGGGGCTAGGACAAATTGAGACTCAGTTTACTAAACAAGCACCAACAAGAATTGTGATACTCAAAAGACGTACAGCAGTAATACTTGAAACGATTAAGAGGCTTTCTTCTCTTCTTCTTGGTTATTATTTTTCTTACCAAAACGTTCTAAATATAATGATCTAAAATCAACTGGATTCAGTTGCAATGGCATATATCCCCCCGCTTGCGTCGCATCAGAAATAATCTGACGGGCAAATGGGAACAACATATGCGGAACTTCAATAAATAACAGTGGGTGATGCTTTTTCTCATCTAACCCATTTACCGATACAAGCGCGTTATAGCTTAAATCAGTGATAAACATAGTCTTATCGCCACGTACGGCCTTAGCACGGATAATCATACCAACATCGTATAAATTCTCGATATTATCATCTTCAATTTTATTAACATCGAGCGAGATATCCATTTCCATTTTTGGCGCGTGACCGTCTTTACGCAATGTCTCTGGCGCGTGAGGATTTTCAAAAGATAAATCCTTCATATATTGTGCGTGTACGACTAATGGAACTTGCGGCACGATATTGTCATCGCTAGAGGCTTGATTTAACGTTTTATCTTCTTCACTCATAATATTTTTCTATCACTAAAATTGCTGGCAGGCTGCTGCCCTTAAATAACCTAATCAGGTTAAAGTGATTTGTCTTGTAAATCCAGCGCTTACTTTACTTTTTGTTGTCAATTTTCTCATCGGGAATTTCTTCGTAATCACCTTCGATGATATCGCCATCTTGAGCGCCATATGGGCTGTGTGTACGTGCGGATTGCGGATTACCGTCTGACATAGTATGTATCGAAAATTTCGAGCTATTCATGATTTTAGTCTGTAAAAACTTGCGAACTGGCTCAATAAGCAGTGAAAATCCAAAAATATCGGTTAAAAATCCTGGTGTAACCAACAAAGCACCCGAAATAACGATACAAAACCCTGTAAATAGGTGCTCTAATGGAAATTCTCCTGCCGATAGCGCCTTATGACCGCTCATAAGTGTCTCAACACCCTGTTTTCTGACTAAAAAGCCGCCAATAAGTGCTGTAACAAGACAAAACAACAATGTTTGTGAAACGCCAATCTCTTTTCCTACCCCAATAAAGGTATAAATCTCGGCAATCGGTAATAATATAAATATCAGAAAAAATGGCATTCTAATTTATCTCAATTTCAGTTCATTATTTTAAGTCTGTATATATAGACCTTTCGGGAATAAGAATATAGACTAATTTTTGATTTTAATTCGAAAAGGACGACAACGAAATGCCTGCTGATATTATTTTATATGCCCTAATTGCCGCTGGATTAATCTTCTGGCTGAACAATATTTTAGGAAACAAAAACGGCAACGAAAGCGATCGTCCTACATCTTTCAGTAGTGACGAAAAAAGCGAACCTCCCCTTAAACCAATCATTAATGACAAAAGTGAAAATGTGGTTAGCTTGAATACAAGTGTTGGTGATCAATTTGCCCTACCACGTCACGTCAACATCGAAAACAAAACAACTGAAAATATGCTGTTAGAGCTTGCTGAAGAACACGATAATTTTGACCTTGAACATTTCACGGGCGGTGTTGCTGATGCCTTCGCTATTGTCGTTGAATCTTTCGCAGATGGTGACAAAGAAACACTAAAAGAACTTCTCGATAAACCTGTCTACAAAGCCTTCGCATCAGAAATTGACGCGCGTAAAAAACGAAAAGAAAGTGTTACAACACAAATTCAATCTGTTAGGCAAGTAAGTTTAATCGAAGCAAAATCTAAAAAAGATATCATCTATTTAACGGCTCGTATTACTGCCCAAGAAATCTGTGTTATCCGCGATGACAAAGACGAAATAATCTCTGGAAACCCTGATAAAGTAACGGAAATGGTTGATGTTTGGGTATTTGGCTTTGATACAAAAACCGAAGGACCAGAATGGCTTGTTTATGAAACACGCGATGACGAAATTGAAGATCACAAAACACCCCTTCCAGATTCATCTAAGTAAATTAACTTACAGTAAGAAAGAAATATAAATATGGCAACGCGCAACTATTATAATTTTTTTCTATCGAGTTTAAGTGTTCTAACGCTTATTGGCTGTACACCCACTACGACCGATACGTCACCAACCACGCCGACAGTATCCAGCAATAAAGAATTAAACTTAACACCAACAAGCTTTACTGCGCTTCCTGAATGGAACACAGAAAACTTTCAAAATTTTTCAACGGCTTTTAACAAAAGTTGCGCGCGTATTTTAAAGAAAAACTCTCAAAGCAATTTCACAAAAGATGTGCGCTTTGGACGTGCGCAAGATTGGCAAGTTGCTTGTCGTAAATTTGATGGCGTTGCCGCAAACGACAGCGCTTCCCTACGTAGCTTTTTCGAACAAAACTTCACACCTTACCGCGTCGCAGCGGGCAATGATGATGAGGGACTTTTTACTGGCTACTATGAAGCGTCATTAAACGGCTCCCTCACCAGACAAGGCGCTTACCAAACTCCTCTACGCGCCCGCCCTGATGATTTAGTCATGGTTAACCTCGGCAACTTCCGTGATGAACTTAAGGGGCAACGTATTGCAGGGCGCGTTATTGATGGGCGTCTTAAACCTTACGAAGACCACGCAGAAATCATATCTGGCAAGCTACCAGCTGCCCAAGATCGCCCTTTAGTATGGGTCGATAGCGCAATTGACGCCTTTTTCCTTCAAATTCAAGGCTCTGGTATCGTTTCTCTTGATGATGGACGCGCCATGCGTGTTGGCTATGACGGTCAAAACGGTCATGCTTACTACGCCATTGGGCGTGAGCTTGTAAAGCGCGGTGAACTTTCTAAAGACGAAGTTTCCCTTCAAACTATCGAATCTTGGTTAGAAGCGAACCCAGACCAGGCTGAAGAAGTTATGACGCTCAACAAATCATATGTATTCTTCCGCCAACTTGACGGTAATGGACCAGTGGGCGGTGAAGGCATCACATTAACCCCAATGCGCTCCCTCGCGGTTGATCATTCACTTGTGCCTTACGGTATGCCAATATGGCTCAGCGCTGAAACACCAAACCAACAAGACACGATGAACCGTTTAATGGTTTCTCAAGATACTGGGGGCGCCATTCGCGGACCAGTGCGTGGTGATTTTTTCTGGGGCTACGGAAGCGAAGCCGAAGCACAAGCAGGTGCCATGAAATCAAACGGTCGCTACTGGTTCTTATTACCAAACTCTATTTAGACGGCATTCTTTTTTGTCCGTCTAAATACAACGTGTACGAAATCGGCAACCAAAAGAAAAACCATTCATAACTCAGATTTAAAAATATTGTATGTGTTTCAAATAATGAAAACACCAACCCGAAAACAATTAATGTTACAAAAGTTTGATCTTTAGAGATTTTCAAAGCTTGAATGTTTTTAAAAATCATTTTTGACCACGCGGCAATAAAAAACAACAATCCGACGATACCTAAATAACACCCTATTCCTAAATATAAATTATGCGGTGATGACCATGTATAGCCAGCAAATTTAGCAACAATTTCTCTTTGATATCCTGTCCCAAATATAAAATTTTCTTGCCAAACAGAATATGAATCTTGCCAAATTCCAAATCGAAAATTATTACCTCGGCTTA
>JAMASZ010000185.1 GCA_023301585.1 Alphaproteobacteria bacterium
TAAAATGAAAGTAAGTTAATAAAAAAGTCTTTGAAGGTTTGAATGTTGATATTCCAGGCGGTCAAAAAATAGGGTTAATCGGCGCAAGTGGCGCAGGTAAGAGTACATTTGTGCAGGTCTTCTTACGCTTGTATGATTTAAAATCTGGGCATATTAAAATTGATGGGCAATCTATTTCTGATGTGACGCAGGAATCGTTAAGGCATAGCGTGTCTGTTATTCCTCAAATGAGCGACTTGTTACACCGTACTATTCGCGAGAATATTTCTTATGGGCGTTTAGACGCAACAGACGAAGAAATTATTGAAGCTGCTAAAAAAGCCAAAGCACATGAATTTATCGAGGAATTAGAAGACCACGAAGGCAACAAAGGTTATGACGCAAAAGTTGGGGAGCGTGGTGTTCGTTTATCCGGTGGTCAACGTCAACGTGTTGCAATTGCTCGTGCCATTTTAAAGAATGCTCCGATACTTGTGTTAGATGAAGCGACAAGTGCGCTGGATAGTGAATCCGAACAATCAATTCAGAAAAGCCTCCTTGAATTAATGGAAGGTAAGACCGTTATTGCGATTGCGCACCGTCTATCGACTATTGCAAGTCTTGACCGTTTATTGGTCATGGAAGACGGTAAAATCATCGAAGATGGTTCGCATGACGAGTTGATTGACCAGAATGGTTACTACGCAAGGTTATGGTCAATGCAATCTGGTGGTTTTTTAAAACCAGATGCTAAATAAGATTTTTGAGGTCTATGAGAACATTCTCAATGAATTTTATCTGGGGTCGTAATTACAGAGAACGTCAGAATTATAATTACAATACTCACTCATTGTTGGGTCAACCGGGTCTGCGCCACAAGCCTTTTCTAAGGTGAATGGTTCTATAACTCTAGCAAAAGTATTGCTGAACTGTATTGTTCTTGCTCCTTTGTAGTCGGTGTAAACTATCTCAACCGGAGAATGTGTCGTAACGTTCCCAAAGGCTATACAGCTAGGTTTTCCGGCAGGTACCCCGATTAATTGTTCGCACTGAAAATTACTGATTGAGGCTTTGGACGTGATAGTAGCCATGTATTTAGCGCTTTTTTGACAGAACTTGTTTGCAGTGGAAAATGCTTCCTTTATTGTTGGTGCTGTATCGACGCTGTCATTATAAAACCAAACAGTGTTGGTTTTTCCTTCTCCATAATCAATGAAGTCTTTTTGTAACTCTGCTTTCAATGCAACAACGCTGATTGCGGGGAATCGCTCTTGTAAAGTTGGGTTGGTAGACGTTGTTGGTGGCGGTATTTCTGTGTACTCTGAGAGTTGGTAATTATAGCGATTATTTGTGTCTAAGCCTTTAAGCGATCCAGTAGCCATGGGATACGCAGGGGCGTCATCAATACTACTGCTGCTGCTGTCGTCTTCCGAATTGGGGGGTGTTAGGGATATAACCGCAAAGAATGAACTCATTCCTAAACCTGTAACGATAGCCGTTCTTTTTAATAAGCGTGTAAACCAGTTCGCTTTTTTAGGCGTTATGTAGTTGGTATTTGCTGATGGATGAGAGGAAACTGGTATAGGAGTAGGAGTAGGAGTAGAAGTAGAAGTAGCCTTATTGCTAGCTTCTACTGCCCGCGCTAGATCAGCCGCTCTTTTTATTGTCTGAGCTCTTTCTCTTTCAGCTCTTTGGTTTTCCGCAGCTATAAACGCTGTATGGTTGTTATCATATATCATATTATATCTCTGTTTTCTTAATTTTGGAATATGTTAACTTGTGGTGTTTTACTGAACAAGCTATAATTCATTGAATTTTTACTCTTTTAAGTCATACTATTGGGTATGAGCAAGATACAAGAATTTAAAGATGCAGATAAAGCGGTTGCCGCGATAGAAAAAGTTTATGACGAAAGCGTTAAAACGCTAACGGTGGCTTTTGAAGGTTTTACCAAAGGTAAGAAAATTAAAGAGCGTGTGAGGGCATATTACCCTTACTTACGTATCAAGACGACGACGCGTCCAGAAAATGATGGACTGCTTTCTTATGGGTTTGTAACAAGTCCAGGGACATATGAGGCAACGCTGACACGTCCAGAATTATTTGGAAGTTATTATAAAAACCAAATTCAACATTTATTAGATGCTCACGGTGTCGCTGTGGAGGTAGGTATAAGCAATGTGCCTATTCCGGTTCATTTTGCATTGGGCGAAGATTACCATTTAGAAGGTGACTTGAGCGTAGAACAAATAAAACAGCTTCCCAATATTTTTGATCAACCTGATTTAGAAATTATGGACGACCAAATTGCAAATTGTGCGTATCAGCCTAAAGAAGGTCAACCATCACCACTTGCGTTGTTTACTGCGCCACGCGTTGATTTGAGCTTATTACGCTTGAAACATTACACGGGTACGAAAGCTAATAACTTTCAGAACTTTATTATTTTCACGAATTATCAATTTTATATTGATGAGTTCGTTAAGATAGGGCAGGGGCTTGTTGGTAAAGATGGGTATACTGACTTTATACAGCCAGATTTAACAAGCCGTATTCCACAAATGCCTGCCTATCATTTGAGACGTTCTGATAACTTAGGTATTACGATGATTAACATTGGTGTTGGTCCATCGAATGCTAAGAATATTACAGACCATGTTGCTGTATTAAGACCGCATGCGTGGATTATGCTGGGACATTGCGCTGGATTGCGTAATTCACAGGAGTTAGGTGATTATGTGTTGGCTCATGCTTATCTTCGAGAAGACAATATTCTATATCACGATTTAAACCCTAGTATTCCTGTACCTGCCTTGGCAGAGGTGCAAGTGGCGTTGGAAGATGCCGTGAAGGAAGAAACGAAATGTTCCGGGCGGGAGCTTAAGAAAGTTATGCGGACAGGAACAGTTGCAACTGTAGATGACCGAAACTGGGAATTAAAAGCGTCAATTAGACAGAACAGACGTTTCTCACAAAGTCGTGCGATTGCGCTTGATATGGAATCAGGGACGATTGCCGCTAATGGATTTAGATTTCGTGTTCCGTATGGGACATTATTATGTGTGTCGGATAAACCGTTACACGGTCAGGTGAAATTGCCTGGAATGGCAGATAATTTTTATCGCCAACGCGTTGAGCAACATTTAAAGGTTGGTTTACGTGCGATGGAAATATTGCGTGATACCGGACCAGAAAAGCTTCATAGCCGTAAATTAAGGTCATTTAACGAAGTTGCGTTCCAATAAGATTAGAGATTAGACAGAAATGTCTATTTGAGTGCCACGATTGAAGCTATTGGCTTCCGTGCTGACTTTATTGGCTGAATTTAATGATAAGTTATTGTAACTGTTTGTTTTTTGAAGGGTTTCCGTGTTTTTAACGGCGGTTACGTCACTTTTTGAAACATTAGGTTCCCTACGTTGCCCCAGTATTTTGCGAGAAGAATCGCTCTCAATATTTTCTCTCGGATTCTGTGGAATCGTGTTTTGAGAAATTATACTGTTATTTGAAGGGGTTATCATATGTTTTGCCCGTTAATTGATTTTCATAATACTTGAGTGATATACTTAAGTATATAAGGAATTTAATTAAGAAATTGTTAGTTTAAATAAAATTTAATAAAAAATCATATAAAGGAATACTTAGTGCCAGAGTTTACAGATTTAAAAGAACAGGACGTTGAAATACTATTCACTGATGCTGTAGAGGAAACAAAGCCGAATAAAAGTAATGAATTTTCAAGTGCAGATAAGCATTCGCAGATTATCTTGTCTCTACTTGAAAATTCAGATCAAGCGAAAGGCTTGCTTCTTAAACTTAATAAAACACAGCAAAAGTATAAAACCGATAGCGAAGAGCGTGAAACAATTAACCAAGAGCTGGTTGATGTAATGACGGGCTTAATCGACATTGATTTATCGGTTAAAGAAAAAGGCTTAATCACAGATTTATTGCTGAACTTAATTAACCAAGCGGAAAAAGATTTACGTGCGGCGATATCTGAACGCATGGCTGTTGTTGATAATGTCCCATTAAATATCGCACTTAGATTAGCAAATGATGATATCGCTATCGCCGATCCAGTTTTAAGAAAAAGTAAGGTTCTGAAAGATAATAACTTAGTTTCGATTATCAAGATGCACGCGGAAGGTCATTGGCGTTCGATTGCATTTCGTGATGAGCTATCAAATGTTGTTTTGGATAGTTTGGTTGAAACTGGTGATGTAGAAACGGCAAGAGTATTATCAGAAAATGAAAAAATACATTTAACTAATTATGCGTTGAATGAATTTACTAAAATGGCACAACATTCAGAAAATCTTGCAAAGCCATTGTTAATGCGTCCAGAAATCCCGTCAGCCTTGGCAACATGTTTGTATGAGTTTGTTGGGGACGAGTTAAAGTCTTATATTAAAACTAATTTCAATTCCCATGCTCAAGCAACAACTACATCTGAAACTGTTGTTGATGATATTGTATTTGAAATGTCCGAAGTGGCTAAGAGTAAATATACACCGACAGCTAAAATGATTGCAGCCGCTGAGGTCATGTATAATAAAGGACTATTAGATGCGACTGCTATGATTGATAACTTACGTCGAGGGCAGTTAAATAACTTTATTGCCTTGATGTCTGTATATGCAGGTTTAGATGCCGAAGTAGTTGAACAAATACTTGAGCAAGAAGATGGTCAAGGGTTAGCTGTTATTTGTCGCGCAACACATATCCTAAAATCAGAATTCATAAATATGTATTTGCTTACGCACCGTATGCGCAGTAGTAGCGTTGTTGATCAACGTCACTTACATAAAGCTTTAAGTTATTACGATAAAACAACACAAGAAATGGCGACTTACATTTTAAACCAAAGCCGTCACTAAGAACTTACATTAGGGGTAGAGAAAAGTCGCTTTGGAGTTAAGCGGCTTTTTTTGATGCGTTTTGCAAAGCCGCAACACCTGGTAATGTTTTACCTTCTATCCATTCAAGGAATGCGCCACCTGCAGTTGAGATGTAGCTGAAATCATTTATCACGCCCGCATTGTCGAGTGCCGCAACGGTGTCACCTCCGCCAGCAACGCTTAATATTTGACCTTTGTTCGTCAGACGCGCAACAGCTTGAGCTACTTTATTTGTACCGTTATCAAATGGTTTCAT
>JAMASZ010000186.1 GCA_023301585.1 Alphaproteobacteria bacterium
CAGGTTTGTGATATAGGAATAATCTGGTTTTTTCCTTACCAGGCAACGGTTTTCCATCAACAATAATGTCGTCGTCGTCTGTGACAACACAAGCGGGGCTGGTCAAATAATCTCCGTTCACTTGTACGCGCCCTTCATTAATCCAGCTTTCAGCCTGACGCCTCGAGCATAATCCTGCGCGCGCCATAACCTTGGCGATACGTTCCCCTTTACTTTTTTCTTCATTTACCATTATCTGTTCCTATGACTGTTGAAAGTGATAATACATACATGATGCTTGCATTGGAAGAGGCTCATTTAGCGCAAATGCGTGATGAAGTCCCTATTGGCGCTATCGTCGTAGACTCAACTACGGGTGACGTCATAGCACGTGCAGGAAACCGTACAATCGAATTGTCAGACCCAACAGCCCACGCAGAGGTTTTAGCTATACGAGAAGCTTGTCAAAAAGCCAAAAGTCAGCGTATTCCGACTTATGATTTATATGTAACATTAGAGCCTTGCACTATGTGCGCAGGCGCCATCAGCTTTGCCCGCATCAGAAAACTCGTTTTCGCCGCTAGTGATAAAAAAGGCGGTGCTGTCGAGAGCGGTACACGCTTTTTTGAACAACCAAGCTGTCATCACAAAATTAAAATTGTATCAGGTATCGAAGCAGAAAAATCTTCCGCGCTTTTAAAGAGTTACTTTAAAGCAAAACGCACAAAATAAATTAAGCAACTTTCTTTTGTGCTGCAATCGCACGCCAGCCGATATCAGTTCGGTAAAAACC
This sequence comes from Alphaproteobacteria bacterium, assembly GCA_023301585.1. Taxonomy (GTDB): domain Bacteria; phylum Pseudomonadota; class Alphaproteobacteria; order Micavibrionales; family Micavibrionaceae. The sequence continues at coordinate 773 of JAMASZ010000186.1, forward strand.
TTCTGACCACGCAACATTTTTAATCGCTTCATAAGCACGCGACTGCGCTTCTTCAGTTGTTGCACCCTGACCAACAATGTTCAATACACGTCCACCGCTATTAACCAATGCACCGCTGTTATCTTTTAATGTACCCGCATGGAAAAGCTCAACGTTTTCTAAACCCTGAAATGCTTGCAATCCCTTAATTTCCGTACCTTTTTCGTAAGAGGTCGGGTAGCCTTCCGCTGCCATCACAACGCATAAAGTTACATCATCAGAAAATGAAACTTTGCCTTCAAAATCTTTCATATTACCTGTCGCTGACGCCATCAATAAATCAACTAAGTCGTTTTCTAAACGCATTAATAAAGGTTGTGTTTCAGGGTCACCAAAACGCGCATTATATTCAATTAATTTAGGCTCGCCATTTACAATCATTAAACCAGCGTACAGAACACCAGCAAACGGTAACCCTTCCGCTTTCATACCTTCAACTGTTGGGCGAATGATACGATCGATAATTTTCTTCTCTAACTCCGCGCTAGCAAAATGCGCAGGAGAGTATGCACCCATACCACCAGTGTTAGGACCTTCATCGCCATCAAATACGCGCTTGTGATCTTGCGCACTTGTCAGTTCTACAAAATCATTACCATCTGACAACGCAAAGAAACTCATCTCTTCACCGTCCATAAATTCTTCAACAACAATTTCTGCACCAGCACTACCAAACGAGTCACCCGATAACATATCAGTCGCTGCTTCTTCAGCTTCAGCAACGGTTTCGGCAATAATAACACCTTTACCTGCCGCCAAACCGTCAGCTTTAATAACAATTGGCGCCCCTAATTCATTGATAAATTCTTTTGCTTTTTCAACGTCTTTGAAACGCTCATAACGTGCTGTTGGAATATCATATTTCTTACAAAGGTCTTTCATAAACCCTTTAGAGCCTTCCAAAATTGCAGCCTCTTTTGTTGGACCAAAAATTGGAATACCTAAATCTTGAATAGGGTTCACTATACCCGCTACCAACGATGCCTCTGGACCAACAACAACAAAATTAATGTCATTCTCTTTTACAAAATTAACCAGCGCTTTGACATCTTCAACACCAATTTCAACGCATTCTGCAACTTCAGCAATACCTGCATTCCCTGGCGCACAATAAAGATTTGTACATTTTTCTGATTGCGCTAATTTCCACGCCAACGCATGTTCACGACCACCTGAACCAATCAATAAAATATTCATCTTTATCTCCTAAATTTTATAATTTTAGCTTACGCTATTCATCTAACATAACTAACGAGGCATTTCCACCCGCAGCTGTTGTATCCGTACTAATTACTTTTTCTGTGGCAAACGCCATTAAATATTGCGGACCACCCGCTTTAGGACCCGTGCCTGATAATCCACGCCCACCAAAGGGTTGAACACCAACGACAGCACCAATTGTACCGCGATTAACGTAAATATTTCCTGCCTTAATACGCTTGGTTACATACCTAACAAAGCTATCAATTCGGCTGTGAATACCAAATGTTAGCCCATATCCATTTTGATTGATTTGCTTAATAACACCATCAATCTCATCACGTTTATATCGAATAACATGAAGGACAGGACCAAAGACTTCACGATCCAATACAGATAAGTCCGTAATCTCATAAGCGATTGGTGCAAAGAAATTTCCCTGCCCACTTAAAGATTTATCTAATGGCGTTTCTGATATTTTCTTTCCTAAACCTTGCAAACGGTTTTTATGTTTCTGCAACATCGCCAGCGCACTCTCATCAATAACAGGACCTATGTCAGTTGATAACTCACTTGAGTTACCCAAACGTAATTCCTGCATTGCTCCTTGCAACATCAGTATTGCTTTATCTGCTACGTCTTCTTGTATGAACAAAATTCGACACGCCGAACAGCGCTGACCAGCAGAACCAAAAGCGCTTAAAACAACATCATCAACGACCTGCTCCATAAGCGCAGAGGAATCAACAACCATCGCGTTCTGACCACCTGTTTCCGCGATGAAAGGAATAATTGGCCCCCGCTTATCTGCTAATGTTTTTCGAATTAAATGCGCCACTTCTGTTGAACCTGTAAATGTCACGCCATCAATATCTTCATGCTCGACCAATGCTTGCCCAATACGCCCATCACCCAGTAATAAATTTACAGCACCTTTTGGAACACCTGCTTTGTGCATTAAATTCATAATGTAGTGCGCCAATATCGGCGTTTGTTCCGCCGGTTTTGCAATAACAGAATTTCCTGCCATAAGCGCGGCAACCATCTGCCCAATATAAATTGCCACTGGGAAATTCCACGGACTAATACAAACAAAAACCCCACGCCCAACACGTTTATAAATATTACGTTCTCCCGTGGGACCTGGCAAAACCTTGCCAGCTTCATTAAATTGGATGCGCCCGTTCATTGCGTAATAACGGCAGAAATCAACAGCTTCACGAACTTCATCAATACCGTCTTTAATGGTCTTCCCACCTTCACGGCAACAAAGGCTGATTAGCTCTTCCGTGTTATCTTCCAACAACTCAGCAAAATTTTCTAAAATTTTCGCGCGCTTATCAGCAGAAAATTCTGACCAGTCCTTAAACCCTTCGCGTGCCGTTTCAACACAATCAGATACCGCTTCTATTCTAATTTCGGCAGCACTTCCTATAACATCGTCGTGATTAGACGGGCTTCTTTTTTCTTGAACAGCAGAACCCTCAATTCTTCTTAATCCCACAAGAGAAAAAGCGCGATAGCTATGCTTCGTTCCAAAATCTAAAATAGATTTATTAAGTGCTTTAAATTTAACTGGGTCTGAAATATCAATACCCGAAGAATTAATGCGGTGTTCCCCATATAAGTTTTTAGGTAGTGGAATTTTCGGGTTTTCTTTAACATCATTCGCTAACGATTTTGCAATGGGATCAATCGCAATATCTTCAGGTTTAAACTCTTTATCGTAAATTTGATTAACGAAGGAAGAATTCGCGCCATTCTCAAGCATACGCCTTACAAGATACGGCAACAGTTCTTCATGCGCCCCAACAGGAGCATAGACACAAACACATACATCGCTCGCTTCTATCAACGCATTATACAGCGCATCACCCATCCCATAAAGCTTTTGAAACTCAAACCCAGATTTGTCTTCACCAGCCATGTTCAAAACAGCCGCAACGCTATAGGCATTATGTGTTCCAAACATCGGGTATAAAACATCGCGGTTTTCTAACATTTTTTGCGCACACGCCAAATACGCGACATCGGTATTTGATTTACGCGTGTAAACTGGATACTCGGAAAGTCCTTCAACTTGCGCGTGTTTAATCTCCGTGTCCCAATAAGCGCCTTTTACCAAACGCACCTGAATTTTTTTATGAAACTTATCTGCCAGCGCAATGACATGGTCTAAAATTCCTAAGGCACTTTTTTGATACGCCTGCACCGCTAAACCAAAGCCCTGCCAATCATGAAGTTCTGTTTTCTCAATAATAAACTGTACTAAATTTAATGAAGGATCTAAACGCGCCACCTCTTCCGCATCAACGGTCAGTGTTAAATTATGCTCTGCTGCCACCTTGCAAAGTTGATATAAACGCTCTTGCATTTCTGGTAGGCAAACATCTTTTTGTGCAAATTCATAACGCGGGTAAATCGCAGATAATTTCACTGAAATACCAGGGCGATGCTCCTGATGCGCGTCGGTTAAACCATCAGCTAAATCATGTAACGCCCCAAGATACGATGCGTAATAATGCTTAGCATCACTGGCTGTACGCGCGCCTTCCCCCAGCATATCGTAAGAAAACCTATAGCCTTTATCTTCCCACTTCGTCGCATTTTTCATCGCCCCTGTGAGAGTTTCACCAACAACAAATTGCTTACCCAACACTTTCATTGTTTTGGACATCGACTCACGAATAACAGGCTCACCTATTTTCGAAAATAATCCGCTCATTGTACTGCTAGATAATTTCAATCCAACACCAGCAACCTTCGTCAACCAGTCCTTGTCTTTACCACCTGTGCTTTTCGACCAATTCGTGTTGGATATTTTATCTTTGATTAATGCCGTTGCCGTTTTCTTATCAGGAATACGAAGCAACGCCTCCGCCAGCGCCATCAACGCCAAGCCTTCATTGGTATTCAACCCATATTGCTCAAAGAACGATTCCAGACTGCCCGACTTACGGCGGGTTTTTCTAATTTTCTTAATTAATGCAACTGCGTCTGTTTGAATATTTCCAGCACGCTCGGTATCCCAATCGAGATAGTCGATAACTGCTTTAATAGCATCTGCTTCACTACTATGCTGTAACTCAGAAATATTTTTAAAATATGCGGTCATTTTTTAACTCAAATTCGCTGAAAAGATTGAGATTTATTCAACAAAACTATACCATCTTTCATTATGACGTCAGATGATTTATTCAGCATAGCTCCAAAAGCCCCACAAAATAATACCCCTGCTCCAAAAGCAAGCAGTGCAACGGCTGAAAACAAACCAAAAACAGGCTCAAACGTCCCAGAATTGAGCGTTTCCGACCTCGCAAAGTCTTTAAAACAAACCCTAGAGCAGACATATGGACGCATACGCGTACGCGGTGAGTTAACAGGTCTCAAACTTGCTGCCTCTGGTCATTTATACGGCGACATCAAAGACGTCGACGCCAATATCAACATCATCTGCTGGCGTGGCTCAATGTCGAAACTTTCGATTAAGCCCGAGGAAGGCATGGACGTCGTTGTCACAGGACGCGTCTCCAGCTACCCCAAAAGCTCTCGCTATCAAATCATCATCGAATCGATGGAATTAGCTGGTGAAGGCGCATTATTAAAAATGCTCGAAGAACGCCGTAAGAAATTAGCCGCCGAAGGCTTATTTGATGCGGAGCGCAAACAACCAATTCCTTACCTACCCACAATAATTGGTGTCGTAACTTCACCAACTGGCGCGGTCATACGCGATATCATGCACCGTTTGAAAGATAGATTCCCCAGCCATGTACTTGTCTGGCCCGTCAGTGTGCAAGGTGATGCCGCTGCAGC
>JAMASZ010000187.1 GCA_023301585.1 Alphaproteobacteria bacterium
CCGCTTTAGGGGATGTTCAAAACGTATGGGGAGACGGCACATATCTTTATGCAACAACGTCAGCACATGGAATAAGTGCTTATACGTTTGATGGTACGTCTTTCACTGAGTTAGATTCTGTCGAGATAGATAGCGTTTTTACAAACTCTGTATGGGGTGATGGTACGTATATTTATGTAGCAGGGCTAAGTGGGCTTACTGCTTATAGCTTTGATGGCGACTCTTTGACTGAATTAGCTACAAGTGATGAGGTTGGGGCGGCTGGCGTATGGGCTGACGGCACTCATATTTATGGAACTTTTAACGGTGCTGGCATCAAAGCTTATAGTTTTGATGGTGCAAATTTTGAATTGGTTGAATCCTCTCTGCCATCTCCTGATGTTTCAGCAACTATATGGGGTGATGGCACTCATATTTATGTAGGACAACGCACTGGAGGATTTAGCGTTTTTTCAGGATTTGAATGTACGGGTGCGGGTCAATATGGAATTGGGGCGGCGCTGGAGCAAGACTTCACAGGCAATCAATCATTTGCACAGCCGTCATCTTCAACGGGGTCCGCTGAATCATACGGGACATCAATTCATCTAAAGTCCAGTGAGTATGGTGCGGAAGCGGGGATTGCGTTCGATATCGATACGACATTAGGCGACGAAGAAGTGCCAGCGGCGGCGATTACGGGTATTCGCGCAGGTATAAACGGTGAAGGTGGCATCGTCATTAAAACAAAAGACAGCACAGGTGATTTTGACACGCGTATGTTTATCGATCCGCAAGGTGATTTAGGGCTCAATACTTTTGCGCCTTATAATGTCAGCGGTAAATTACAAATTAATGATCTTCCTTCTTCTGGGCTTGAATATTTTGACGCCGATATAGGAAATTGTGCCGTTAATAATGGCGGCCCTTTAGTAGAAGAAGGTTTGATAGGAACGCCTGGTCTAGCCTCTGGCGTATGGAGTGACGGCGCGCATGTTTTTGTTGCCGATAGTGCAAACGGGTTACATGTTTATAATTTTAATGGTGGAACGTTTACGTTAGTGGATACGTTTGATACGCCTGGCAATGCCTACAAAGTATGGGGCTCTGAAGGTTTTCTTTTTGTTTCTGATGGCGCAAGTGGTATTAGCGCTTACACGTTTGATGGCGCTACGTTAACGCAAGTGGCAACAGAAGCGGTGCCAGGTGTATCCAGAGATATATGGAGCGATGGTGATTATTTCTATGTTGCGGCGCAAGGTACGGGCATTCATGCGTACAACTTTGATGGTAGTAGTTTTACTCTTATAGATACTTATGACACTGGAAACTTGGCATGGGATATTTGGGGTGATGGGGAGTATATATATTTAGCCGACCATGATGATGGCATTTATGCCTTTACCTTTAACGGAACAAGTTTTGCGTTAGTGGCGCAAGAAGATACAGCTGTCAGTGCAAATTCTATATGGAGTGATGGTGATTATTTTTACGTCGCTGATTTGGGCGGTGGTGTTTTAGCATTTGATTTCAATGGTAGTGAATTTACATTACTTGATACATACAGCACACCTGAAACTGTTTTTACGGTTATAGGGGACAGCGTTCACATATACGCCACCGATGGCTTAAATGGTATTTATGTCCTAACGTTTGATGGCGCTTCATTCACCCTAGTTGAAAATATCGATACACCAGGTTATGCCATCACGCCATTTAATGATGGAAGTTATATATACCTTGCTGACTCAAATAGCTTAATTGCCTATTCAGGATATGAATGTCTTTCAGTAAACGGTTGGCAAGGTCCAACAAATGGATTGTTGGTTGGGTCTAGTCTTCCAGGAAATATTGATTTTGCCCGCGCGATTTATAATCCTGATTCAGCGGTCAGTGACCATTTTGGTAGGTCGCTAGCTATTGATGACAATTTGATGGTTGTTGGCGCAATGTTTGACGATATAGATGGTTTTTCTAACGTTGGAGCAGCTTATGTTTATGACGTTAATACAGGTGCTTTAATCTCTACTTTAAAAAATCCAGAGCCCGCGGTGAATGATAGAATGGGGCGGACGGTAGCGATTGAAAATAATATAGTTGTTGTCGGTGTGTCAACGGACAACCCAGGTGGGGTTCTAGCAGCAGGTAGTGTTTATGTGTTTGATGCGCTTACAGGCAGTTTAAAGCTAACATTGGATAACCCTGACCCAACAACAAATGACTTTTTTGGCAGAACCGTAGCAATTGATAATAATTTAATCGTGACTGGTGCCTATAATAATGACCCAGGTGCGGTGAGTAATGCGGGTAGCGTTTATGTGTTTGATGCAACAACAGGGGCGCTATTAACCACAATCGATAACCCTGACCCACAGGCTGAAGATGTTTTTGGTTTCTGGGTTGATATTTCTGGCGACTATGTAGTTTCAGGGGCTCATCAAGACAACCCTAGCGGCACCAGTAATGCAGGAATAGCATATGTGTTTAATGCGAGAACGGGTGCATTGGTTTCCACACTTAATAATCCAGACATATTTTTAGATGATTGGTTTGGTAAAGTTGTAGCTATTGATGGCGATTTAGTGGCAGTGGGCGTTGAGAAAAAAGATGTTGGAGGCGCAGGTGACGCTGGAACTGTTTTCGTGTTTGATAAAACTTCAGGGTCGCTAGTGCAAAGAATTGACAACCCGTTTCCTTTAGCAAATGAAGCATTTGGTAATAAGATTGGTATAAGCGGTAATCGTATTATTAGTTCTGCAATATCATATAATGGTGGTGCAGGTAATTCGGGTCGTGCATATGTTGTAGACGCAGTTACAGGCGAGTTATTAACGATAGTTGAAAATCCAGACCCGAGTGCAAATGATTATTTTGGATTGTCTACTGCAATTGATGGTAATACGTTTTCAGTGAGTACATACGGCAACGACCCTAGCGGTAATAATGATGCAGGGTCAGTGTATGTTTATAGTTTATCAGATTCAACGTCATTCTTTGGGCTTGATGGGCAAGGTGATGTTGATGCGAATATTTTGTATACAAATAATCTTAAAATTGCAAATACATCAACAGATGGAAACACGATTACAGAAATCTTATCTTTATCAAATGAAGGTAACGCGACAATAACACAAGCAGATTTAGAGCTAATCGATGAAGCATCTGCGTTTAATTTCTTTAGCTGGTCTGAAGATGCGGATGAGCATAATAGTTTAATTTTAAACCGTCACCGCGGCACCATGATGGCACCAAATTCATTGCTAGATGGTGATATTATTGGTGTGTTAGGGTTCGCTGGGTATGACGGGACGACCGTTGCTACAGGACAAAACGCCGCGATTTACGGCAAAGTAAATGGCGCGGTTTCAGATACAAATGTCCCAATAGATTTATATTTCAGCACGGATAGTGGTGGTAACGCGATTGACTCGTCTGACATGGTGTTTACACAAGATGGCTTGCTGGGTATTGCGACAGAAACACCAATAGAAACGCTACATGCCGCGCAACGTATTACATTTGATAATGGTTTGCGTATGGGGAATGATAATCAATGTAGCGCGGCAGATGACTATGGTGTTATGAGATTTACAGGTAGTGTGTTTGAATATTGCGACACGGGAAATGCTTGGGTAAACTTGGTTGATGGCAATTCAAATGGCGCAGGTCCATTTAACCCAGAACTTGCAAATTGTACAGTGAATGAAGGCGGTCCATTTGTTGAACTAGATGATTTTAATACGACAGGATCGGCTTATGCATTGTGGAATGATGGAAGGTATATCTATGTAGCTGATAGCGCAGACGGGATAAAAGCCTACACCTTTGATGGAACAACATTAAGTGAAATTGCAAACTATAATACGCCAGGTTCTGCGCAGGCAATATGGGGTGATGGAACATATTTATATGTGGCTGATGGAACGGTTGGGGGAATAAGAGCTTATACCTTTAACGGGACAATCTTTACGGAAGTTGGAAATTTTAATACGCCAGGCGCCCCTCAGGGTATTTGGGGTGATGGTACTTATATATATGTCGCCGATGATACGAGTGGTGTCCGCGGCTACACCTTTGATGGAACGACGTTTATCGAAGTTGGTAGTATTGCCACGACCGCAAATGCTGCCCATGTTTGGGCTGACGGCACTTATGTTTATGTAGCTAATCGTGGAGATGGAATTAATGCCTACAGCTTTGATGGAACGACGTTTACTCTTATTGATACTCACAATTCTGGCGGAACGGCGTATGTTAATCATATTATTGGAGATGGTGACTATATCTACACAGCGGGTCTTGGCAATGGTGTTTCCGCATTAACTTTTGATGGTGTCGCTTTTATTGAAATTGCTAATTATGTTACACCAGATGCTATAACAGTATGGAATGATGGTGTTTATATTTATGTATCTGCCGGCGCAGCGGGCGTGATTGCATTACAATTTAATGGAATAATTTTCAATTCAATTGACACACTTGATACGCCAGATATTGCGAGAGATATTATTGGTGACGGTACTTATTTTTATGCTGCGGACAGCCTTAGTGGTATTCGTGCTTACTCTGGGTTTAAATGCTTAAGTACTGCAGAACAAAAACCTGATTTGATTGATTGGACTAATCTTGAGGCAACTGAAGTTAAAGTATTCTCATCCGATGGTGCAGATAATGATAGTTTTGGAAGTCGTATAACCGCAACTGGAAACTACTTAATTGCCAGTGCGGTTGGCGATGATGATAACGGTTCATTTTCTGGTTCAGTCTATGTTTATGATATTATAACAGGGGCACAAACTCATAAATTAACGGCGTCTGATGGCATCGGAAATGATTACTTTGGGAATGATGTTTCTGCCGATGGTAATTTTTTAGCAGTTGGTGCTTATTGGAGTGATTTAAATGGTCAAACCCGTTCGGGGGCGGTGTATGTTTATGATTTAGTCACGGGCGCAGAGCTTTATAAATTGAACACACCTAAAGAACAATCCCAACCTTACTTTGGTGGTTGCGTGCTAGTGTCTGGTGATTATTTGGTCGTTTGTGAAGAGCGCGATAATCATGGTGGTATTGTTGATAAAGGCTCAGTCCATGTGTATAGGGTCGCAACTGGAGAGTATTTATATAAAATTACGCCGGATGATTTAGTTTTGAGTGATCAATTTGGTGCACGTATTGCGGGGTACGGAAAGCACGCTCTTATTGCTGCTGACAATGGAGATGGTGTTGTGGCGGGCACAGGTACAGCATATCTTTATAATCTTGAAACGGGTGTCTTGATTCATAAATTTGAAGCATCAGATGGCGTAGCCAGTGATCAATTTGGTGTTGGCGCTATTAGTGAAAAATATATTGCTATCGGGTCACCTCTGGATGACGATAATGGTGCAGATTCCGGTTCAGTCTATGTCTATGATTTAGAAACAAAATCACAGATTCATAAATTAACTCCTAATGGGCCAAATGCCAGCGATAGTTTTGGCTATAACATGGATATATCTGGCAATTATTTATTTGTGAATAGTGAAGGGTATAATTCAACCCGAGGAGCGGTTCATGTATTTAATCTTACAACAGGTGAAGAAATAAATAGAATTACGGCATCGGATGTTGCCGCTAATGATAAGTTTGGTGATGAAATGGTTGTGCGTGGCAATACACTTATTGTGGGTAGTCAATTTGGTTCTGGAAACACAGCAAATTCAGGCGGGGTGTATATTTACCGTGGACGATATACAAACCGCGCGGTATCAGACACAGATTGTTACCCGTATCCAATCGTTATTAATAACATTACAGGCAGCGCCACCAGCACAGATATCATAACAGACAAGTTGACGCTTAGAAGTTTTGCAAATGATTGCCGTTTAAGCCTGGCATCTGAAAGCGGAACAATTGATATCATTAAAAATACAGTGCCTGTCGGTGCGTCATTTACTGATGTCAAAGCAGGGGATGTGATTGAGTTAGAAATTAGATCGTCAAGCACAGCAAACACCAGTGTCAAAAATATAGTAACCTTAGGAGATCAACGCGCATCGTTTACAATTACGACGGCGCCATAAAACATATGAAGAAACGCAATAACCAGTACAGAAATAATAATGCAGAATCAGGAAATATGATTTTGGCACTGTTTGCTGCCGTTGCCCTTGTCGGGACAATTGGCGCTAGCACGACAATGGTTATGCGTGGTCCGATGAAGGTGATGTCTGAAGTTAATCAAAAGACCATGACAGAAAGCCAAATCATGTTGTCATCAAAAATGATTATGCTGGATACCGCTAATTTGGCGGTGGCGGATTGTGATGACGATAGATTAAATGAACCACGCCCATGGGTTGATGCAGCGGGCGCTGGACCGGACGGTGTTACGGATTCAAATGGCGGTGGGTTTTTACCAAAAGAATTAGGCGCCGTTAAAAATGACACATGGGGTAACCCCTATGGTTATTGTGTTTGGGACCATGGCGCGTTAATTGACGACGCGGCGTGTGGCGGTGCGACGCAGTTGCGTCTTGAGGGGGTTAATGATGTTCAATACCCCGTTATTGCAGTGATTTCGTCGGGTGCAGACGGTACGTTTGAAACGCCGTGTCGTGATTTCAGTAATGCGGATAATGACGATAATGACAGTCTTGAAGATGTGGGCGATGATAAATTAGTGACACGTGGTGGTGATGATATTGTTATCACTTATTCATACGCAGAAGCATCAAAAGAAAACCCAAGTCTTTGGGAATTAGAATATGATTCTGATGGAAATGTATTAGCGGTGATGGACGGTACTGTAAATAATGTGCAGTTCACAGGGTCAAACACAGCCTTCGGTGGAAATTTAAAATTAGATGGCGCAGAAGGATTATTAATTCCTGATGAAAACGATTTAACAGATGCGGAATGTGACGCGTCTACTGAAGGTCAAATAAGACGTAATATGACACCATCACCTGTTTTAGAAATTTGTGAAGATACGGGTGGTGCAGTATATGAGTTTGTTCCGTTATCAACAGGAAGTATTGCTAGCCCACCATCGATAACAATATCGACCGAAGAGGCAGGTCCAGGTTGTGTGCCGACGGCGAAAAGTATGTCGGTAGCTGATAACTTGGTAAATGGAGTTACATTAGACCATGCTGGAGATATCCGCGTTCAAGGAAACTACGCTTATGTTGCATCAGGGGTGAATGATAGTATTACTAGCTTTGATATTTCCGACCCAAACAAGATTGTTGAGTTAGATAGTATTTCAAATGCCGTAACGATGGATAATGTGCGGAGTTTTTCTGTTGTTGGTAATTATGCTTATGTGTCAGCTTATAGCTCAAATAGTTTGACCATTATAGATGTCTCAGATCCAGCCAATATGGTTGAGTTAGATAGTCACACATCGGCAAATATTGGAGGTCCTTATGGCGTTGAGGTGTCGGGAGATAACGCATATGTTGTTAGCTCTCTTTTAGATGGCATCACTAGTTTTGATATTTCCGACCCGAATAATATTGTTGAACTGGGAACTATTTTTGACGCCACGTCCATGGACGGTATTCAGAATATACAGATATCTGGAAATTACATTATTACTCCGGGGTATTATAATGACACTGTATCAATAATTGATATTTCCAATCCAGCTAATATGGTTGAATTAGGCAGGTATACAAATTCAACCACGCTAGATGGCATTTCTTATATTGCTGTAAAAGGTTCCTATATTTATGTAACGGCAGGTTTGTATAACGGGGTTAGCGTTTTAGACATTTCCGATCCAGCAAATATCGTTGAGCGTGGAACAGTCAGCGACCCAATCGCTTTAGAAACACCTTATTTCTTACAGATATCAGGTAATTATTTGTTGGTTAGTTCGCAGGGGGCAGATTCTATTTTCGCAGTAATTGATGTGACGGATATAGATAATCTCAAACTTGTTGACTACAAAGAATTTGCACCAACATTAGATGCCCCGTATGGATTTAAAATTAAAGATAATTACTTATTTGTGTCTTCTCGTAATTCAGACAATATTGTCTCGATTAATCTTTGTGCTGAAGAATATCAGGGGCAGGTAACGGTTGCGCAAACGGCTGCGACAGGAACAACAATTGGGTCGGCGGGTTGGTCACAAACGCTGGCGTCTGATGTTGATGGTGACGAAGCAGGCATTGCCTTTGTTATTGATAAAGACGCGCATAAGGGTAGTGCGCCAATGGCTGCATTAAGCGCGATACGTGAAGGTAACCCAGCGTTAGCGGGGCTAGCATTTAAAACTAAAGGAACAAGTGGTGCGATTGATGCATCTGTTTATTTAGGTACGAATGGGCGTTTAGGGCTTGGTGTAACGCCAGGAAATTCGGCTAATTTATTAACTGAAATTCAGTTTGGCGACCATGGACCGCTTGCATGGAATAACACAGATTATCTCTATGGGACTTTAATGACGAGCGATAGTGGTGCGACGGATCAGATTGCTTATTTTGGTTTCACAGGTTTAAATGATGCCAGTAACACAGTGTTGTTTTCAAAAGAATTACAAATTAAAAACACCGATATCACTGGTGAAAGACAAGACCAATATTTGAAATTTGATTCAACAAGAGCAACTACATTTTTTAGTGATGTATTACAACAATCAGAAGGTAGTAGTACGCGCCTGCAACATAAATCATATTCAAATGCAAGCGACTCAGATGGCGAGTTAGTTTTCCAACGTGCTCGCGGCGCTAATGGTGCGCCAGAAGCCGTCGAGGAGGCGGATGTTTTAGGAGCTATTCAGTTTGGTTCTGATAAAGCAAATTCAACTGCCCCTGTCATTAGTGCTGAAGTGGTTGGTACGGTTGCGGTGGGTAATGTACCGACAGATTTAATATTTAAGACAGGTAAGCAGGCAGAATGTGTTCAGCAAGATTCCGGTCCTTATGCGCAGCAAAACACGATTACAACCAATACTTTAACGTATGATGTATGGGGTGATAGTGACTATTTATATGTTGCAGAAAACTGGCAAGGGCTTCGAGTTTATCAACATAATCAAAGCCAATTTACACGTCTTGATACTTTTGACACGCCAGGCTCTGCGCAAGGCGTTTGGGCTGATGATAATTATATTTATGTC
>JAMASZ010000188.1 GCA_023301585.1 Alphaproteobacteria bacterium
AAGGTTGTTGGTATGGCAGGGGTTTTAGATTCTGCACGTTTCCGTTATTTCCTTGCTGATGAGTTCGGTGTTTCTGTTGAAGATGTAAGCGCATTTGTTTTGGGTGGACATGGTGACACAATGGTGCCGTCTATTCGTTATTCAACAATCGCGGGTATTCCATTACCAGATTGCATCGAGATGGGCTGGAGCACCCAAGAAAAAGTTGATGCAATTGTTGAGCGTACCCGTAAAGGCGGTGGTGAGATTGTAGCGTTGTTGAAGACGGGTTCTGCTTATTATGCGCCAGCATCAAGTGCGATTGCGATGGCGGAGAGTTACATCAAAGATAAAAAACGCGTCCTTCCTTGTGCTGCGAAATTACAAGGACAGTATGGCGTTAAAGGGCTTTATATTGGTGTACCAGTTGTGATTGGAAAAGATGGTGTTGAGAAAATTATCGAGATTAAGTTAAATGAAGAAGAGCAAGCGATGTTTAACAAGTCAGTCGAAGCAGTCGAAGACTTAGTTGAGGCAATGGAAAAGGTTGCAGCTTAATAAGTTTAGAAATGTTATGAATTAATAAAGGGCGGTTCGAAAGAATCGCTCTTTTTTTATACTGGTTTAGGTGCGCCGTGGTCATAGGTTGATGGAGCCGCTAATAAATTTTCTGATGATAGCGCACTTTGAGAGAAAGGTGCTACAAGAACCAGTGAGCCTTTTTCTGGCGTTATAGTTGCGCCACCAAATGTACTTTGTAACTCAGTGTATTTGTCATGTGTACAAACAGGGCTTGTTAGTGAGTTGTTATAAACAAAGCCTGCAGATTCATAAGCAGCTTGTAGTGTTGTTTCAATTTGCTGCACATCGCCACTTTGGTAAGCTGTATTATAATCTACCCATTCTGTTCTATATGGTCCGACTAAATCTTGCGGCTTGGAGAAGTGCGCAACGTTACTTTGGAGACTTTCAAATTCTTGAGTAAGGTGAACAGAAGCTTCCTCTGAAATGGTTCTTGTTACAGGTTCAAAAACACTACTTAGTTGATTGCTGCTAGAAATAGGCGTTGCAGCAGTTAATGTCGAAGATGATGCAAAAAGAGCTTTAAGGTTACTGGTTAACGTTTCTAAATTAGCGGTTGAATTAAACGATGATAAAAGCGCAACAGTTGAGCTGTTTAGTAGTAAAAATCCACCAACATCACCTTTTCTTTTTTGAACCCATTTACGCGCACGTCCAGCTAGAGAGCCTACATTGTCTGAAGCCATTTCATAGGTGCGTGCTTTAAAATTTTCAATAAATTCGCTCACGGATTTTGCTGTTTTTTCAACAGCTTGTGATTTATCGTCAGCGATAGAGTTTGCAATGTTCATTATGCCTTACCATAGCTGAATAAGGGCTAAAAGTCAAGGTTTTAAACTATTAAGAGTGTTGTTTAAATAGTCAATGCTGGTTGCTGTGTCGTTAGCACAAGAGAGGAAGGTAGGTCTTGCTTAGCGGTAAGGTCTGCAAGTGAACTAGGTTCTGATGTTAATGTTGTTTCTGTATGTTTAAATTTACCGTCTTCATCTACTAAAGATGTATAATCGCGGAGTTCTGAGCGTAACTCTTCAAAGTCAATCATTCCAATTTCTTCCTCAGAAGGACTGTCTTGACCTGTAAGTTTTTTAATAACTTCAGGCGGAACTTTATTAATATCAATGTCTTGTAAGTCAGCCGCAGATTCGACCTCTGCAAGAGCATCTTCAGCTGCCTGACCATCAGCTGCCGTGCCTATAAAACAAGACTCTTCTTGATTCTGAATATGTGTAAAGTCATCTTGAGCAAGATGTTTGTCACCGTTTTCTCTATCTATCCAATTTCCTTGTTCATCCATTGCAAATCTTGCGTCAGGTTTATCACCGTAAGCATCAAAATCATCCATTGTAATATTTTCAGTTGATGGGTCTACGTCGGTAAAACCATTAAAGTTATTGAGACGATCTTTGTAAAAGCTTTCTATTGTTTGGTTGTAAGTGTTTGATATTGCTATAGAACTGCTTGTTCTGATTTGTCTGTTTACAGCACCTTGTTTAGCGGCTTTTTCATCTCTGTCATCTTGGTCTGCTTCAAAAAAACCAACTCGCTGTATGTTTCCTGACTGGGCGCCAAGATTCAGGTCGTTTTGTCTGTGCCATTCACTATTTGCTGATTGGTCACCAAAGGTTCTTGCTAAATCTTGATTAAGCGACAATGAGCCAAGCCCAGCTGCTGGAGCTTGGTATGTTTGTTCTTCTAATAATTGTGCACGACTAACCATACTTAAATTATACGACATAGAGGTTAACAAATGCAAAAAACGGCGTTTTTTTATAAAGTTGACTTAAATATGCAGAAAATCGTGTATTCAGGGCGCTCCTGACTTGGAAGCTGGGGGTGGGTATGTTAGAAAATGGGTATGAAATGAATCGTTTTTAACGGTTTTATGTTAACTTATTGAAAAGATTGAGATTTTTTATGAATATCCATGAATATCAAGCTAAAGAATTATTAGAGAAATATGGCGTTGCTATACCTAAAGGTATTGCTGCTATGAGTGTTGAAGAAGCTGTAAAAGCAGCAGAATCAATGGATTCGAGTCTATTTGTTGTTAAAGCACAAATCCACGCTGGTGGACGCGGTGCAGGACATTTTACTGATAATCCTGAAGGAAAAGGCGGTGTTCGCCTTTGTAAGACTGTTGCTGAAGTAAAAGATGCCGCTGAAGCTATGATGGGCAATGTGCTTGTAACAAAGCAAACTGGTCCTGAAGGTAAAGAAGTTCAGCGCTTATATGTGACTGACGGTGTTGATATTGATAAAGAATATTACTGTTCTGTTGTTTTAGACCGTGTGACATCACAAGTGACGTTCATGGTATCAACCGAAGGTGGTATGGATATTGAAGAAGTGGCTGAACACAGCCCTGAAAAAATCATGCATGTTTCAATCGACCCTGCGACAGGTATTATGCCTTTCCATGCACGTAGAATGGCGTTTGCATTAGGGCTTGAAGGTGCGGCTGTTAAGAGTGCTGTTAAATTCTTCATGGCGCTTTATAAAGCGTTTGTTGATTTAGATGCCTCTATCATGGAAATCAATCCGATGATTGTGACTAATGATACAGTGATGGCGCTTGATGCTAAAATGAACTTTGATCCAAATGCGCTTTATCGTCAAAAAGAAGTTTTCGCAATGCGCGATGAAACTGAAGAAGACGAGAATGAAAGAATTGCGGCGGATAATGAACTTTCATATGTTCGTTTAGATGGTGACATTGGCTGTATGGTCAATGGTGCTGGTTTGGCGATGTCGACAATGGATATTATTAAATTATTCGGTGGTGATCCTGCGAATTTCTTGGATGTTGGGGGTGGTGCAGACAAAGCACGCGTAACAACAGCGTTCAAAATTATTCTGTCAGACCCAGCGGTTAAAGGCGTATTAGTAAACATCTTCGGTGGCATCATGAAATGTGATGTTATTGCAGAAGGCGTTATCGCGGCTGCTAAAGAAGTTGATTTGAACGTACCGTTAGTTGTTCGTTTAGAAGGAACAAATGTTGAAAAAGGTAAAGAATTAATGGCGAACTCAGGTCTGCCAATTATTTCTGCTGATAACTTAGAAGATGCGGCTCAAAAAGTCGTGGAAGCAACAAAACAAGCAAGAGAGGCAGCGTAATGTCAGTTTTAGTAGGTAAAAATACCAAATTAATTTGTCAGGGTTTTACAGGCTCTCAAGGAACATTCCACAGTGAGCAAGCGATTGCTTACGGTACAAACATGGTTGGTGGTGTAACACCAGGCAAGGGTGGCACAGACCACCTTGGTAAGCCTGTGTTTGATACTGTTGCGGAAGCAAAAGATAGAACAGGCGCAAACGCAACTGTAATTTATGTTCCACCTCCGTTTGCGGCAGATGCAATTTTAGAAGCTATTGATGCTGAAATTGAGTTGGCTGTTTGTATCACAGAAGGTATTCCTGTTTTAGACATGGTTAAAGTTAAGCGCGCGCTAACAAATTCAAAAACGCGCCTTATTGGTCCAAACTGTCCAGGTGTTATCACGCCGGATGAATGTAAGATTGGTATTATGCCGGGTCACATTCACACACGTGGTAAAATCGGAATTGTTTCACGTTCAGGTACATTGACGTATGAAGCTGTTGCACAAACTGGTGCAGTAGGTCTTGGTCAGTCAACGTGTATCGGTATAGGTGGTGACCCAGTTAATGGTACTAACTTTATCGATTGTATTGAACTATTCATGGATGATCCTGAAACAGAAGGTATCTTGATGATTGGTGAAATTGGTGGGACTGCTGAAATTGAAGCAGCTGAGTTTTACAAAGATATGAAGACCAAGAAACCAATTGCAGGCTTTATTGCGGGTGCTACAGCTCCTCCAGGGAAACGTATGGGACATGCCGGCGCGATTATTTCTGGTGGTGATGATACAGCGGCAGCAAAAATGGCAGCGATGGAAGCTGCAGGATTTGTTGTTTCTGACAGCCCAGCTGGTCTAGGTCGTGCTATGAAAGCGGCGATGGTAGCGTAATATTTACGTATTAATTATTGATAAAACGAATCGGGGCTTGTAGCCCTGATTTTTTTTTAGTACCTTGGTATGTAACAATAATTTGTAACCTGTAGGGCTTATTAGTTGAAATCTCGTATTAAAGAACAATCATTTGCTGGCTTTGCGCCCCATTTTTTATTGGGCGGCAGAATAGGCACGTTCTTTTTCTTGATTTTAGGCTGTGTTATCTTGCTCACATCAATCGTAAAACCATCTGCGGTTGGCGGATTAAGAATTGGTGTGACTGATACAGTGTCACCAGTTTTATCAGCAGTAAGTCGTCCATTCCAAAATATGGTCGAGGCGTTTAGTAGTGTGTCAGGTATGGCAGAATTACGCGCAGAAAATGCGCAATTGAAGGCTGAAAATATTCGTCTACGTGAATGGTATCAAACAGCGTTAATGCTACAGGCTGAAAACCAATCTCTACAAGAGCTGTTAAATTTAAAAGTAGATACTGCTCATAAATTTATTACAGCACGTGTTATTTCTGATTTTGGAAATGCGTATGTAAAAAGTGTTCTGGTTGCAGCTGGAAAAAATGAAGGTGTTAAAAAAGACCACGCAGTTTTAGCAAGCGAAGGTTTAGTAGGACGTGTGATTGATACTGGAAAAAACTCTGCACGTGTTTTATTAATTACGGATTTAAATTCCCGTGTTCCTGTGATTATTGAAGGCAGTAGTCAAAAAGCAATATTGGCTGGTACCAATGATAAAATGCCAGTTTTAAAGCATTTACCACCTGATAGCGGTGTTGTAAAAGGCGCGCGTATCGTGACATCTGGTCATGGTGGTAAATTTCCAGCTGGTCTTGCTGTTGGGCGTGTTCTTCCTGGCATTGATAGTCAATGGAATGTTGAATTATATGCGAATATGAATCAAGTTACCCATGTTCGTGTAGTTGATACTCAGTCAGACCCTAATTTGGTGCGTGGCGATTTTTAGTGATTATTTTTCCGTTGAATCTATCAATTGGGCGGGACGATTATTCCTTGTTCAATGCCTAACCCTTTGCTTAATTTTTATGAATGTGATTAGTTTTTCTTTACCGTTCACTGGTGAGGTCAGACCGTTTTTTGTTTTGATGGCGATATATTATTGGGCAATTTATAGACCAACTTTAATCCCGCCAATTTTGGTTTTCTTTATTGGTGTTTTTTTAGATTTGTTAGCAGGGTTTCCTGTTGGGCTTCATGCGATTTTATTTTTAATCGTTCAATGGGCGGTGAGAGACCAGCGCATATTTTTAATGGGGCAACCCTACATTATGGTTTGGTTAGGATTTGGTTTAATTTGTGTCGGATATAGTCTTATAAAGGCATTGTTCTTTTTGGCGTATATAGGAGGTCTTCCTTCATTGGCTATGTTAATGAGTAGCATTTCTCTGAGTGTTGTACTCTTTCCTTTGGTGACATTATTGTTCATCTTAGCCCATAAAATTTTACCAGCAGCGCCAAAAATACTTCATTAATGAAGCTAAATGAAGTACACATGACTTATAAAAAGATAGGATTATTTTGTTAGATAATGATGTGGATCGTTCCAAGAGCTTTTCGCGGCGTGCCTTTGTAGTAGGGGCTTGCCAAGGGGCTTTATTAACCGTTTTAGGTGGACGGTTGGCATGGCTGCAGATTGTGCAGGGTCGCAAATATAAGACGTTATCAGATAGAAACCGTATTAATACAAAGATGGTGGCGCCGTCACGCGGTGAAATTGTTGATCGATTTGGTGTCCCATTAGCCGTTAATAACCAAAACTTTAGAGTGCTACTTGTCCCTGAGCAGGCAGAAGACGTTGATGCCGCGCTAAAAAAATTAGCGCGATTGGTTGATTTAAGTGATAACCGAATACAGAAAATTATTAAGGAATCAAAAAAATCATCGTCATTTGTTCCTTTGGAAGTGGCCGATAGTTTAAATTGGGACGAGGTCGCAAAAATTGAAGTTAACCTGACAGATTTGGCAGGCATGAGTATTGATGAAGGCGAAATTCGAAATTACCCGTTTGAAGATTCTACTGGGCATTTGATTGGTTATGTTGGTGCGGTTAACAAGGCTGAGTTAGCTGATGGCGATCATGTTTTATCTCTACCAGGTTTTCGTATTGGAAAAACAGGGATTGAAAAATCATTTGATAAAGATTTACGTGGCAGTGCTGGTAATTCTCAAATGGAAGTCAATGTAAGCGGTCGTGAAGTAAGACGCTTGGAAGAAAACAAAAGCCAAAATGGTGAACGCGTTGTTTTAAGCATTGATGCCGAACTTCAAAGATATGTTCAGCAACGTTTAAGTGATAATAAAAGTGCGTCTGCAGTTATCATGGATTCACATACAGGTGCAATCTATGCGATGGTTTCTCACCCTAGTTTTGACCCTAATTTATTTATCCGTGGTATTGATACAGAGCGTTGGCAGGAACTTTTATCCAATCCTGCTTTTCCGTTAAATAACAAAGCAATTTCTGGGCAATACCCACCTGGTTCTACGTTTAAAATGGTTACTGCAATGGCGGCATTAGAAACTGGTGTTGCAAACTCTACCATTAGAGTGAAGTGCACAGGGCGTTATGAGTACGGTAAGGACGGTTTTTATTGCTGGAAACATAGCGGTCATGGCAGCGTAAATTTAACAACATCACTGATGAAGTCATGCGACACATATTATTATAAATTATGTACGGATGTTGGAATTGATAACATCGCCAAAATGGGGCGTCGTTTAGGGCTAGGGGAAAAATACAATTTTGATCTAAGGGAAGAGCGTTCTGGGTTAATGCCGACGAAAGATTGGAAGTTAGCGCGTGATGGAAAACCTTGGCGACCGGGGCAGACAATTATTGCTAGCATTGGGCAGGGGTTTGTGTTGGCAACACCTATGCAGTTGGCGGTAATGACATCAAGATTGGTGAATGGTGGTTATGCTGTGAAACCTTGGTTGGTTGCACAATTAGGGGATAAGAAATTACATTCAGGAAAATGGCCAAGCCTTGGTTTAAATCAAAAGCATTTAGCAATGGTTAAAAAAGGTATGGATTATGTTGTTGAGCATAAGGACGGTACAGCCCATAAGGCACGTATCGAAGATGTAGGTATGCAAATGGGCGGTAAGACAGGAACAGCACAGGTCAAAAGACTGACGCGTGCAGACCGTTTAAAAGGTCTTAAAAATGATGAAATACAATGGAAGCTTCGAGATCATGCGTTATTTGTTGGTTATGCGCCGATAGATAACCCGCGTTATGTCTGTTCCGTGGTAGTTGAGCATGGAGGCGGTGGCTCGTCTACGGCAGCACCTATTGCGCGTGATTTGTTATTGATGGCGCAAAAACGTGATCCTGCGTCTAAAGAGATAAAGGTAAGTTAATGCATATTCAAAATGACCAATCTTTAATATATAAAATTCAACATTTAGGTTGGGTTTTTGTACTGTTGATTACAGCGGTTGCCTCGATAGGTTTTTTGGCACTATATTCCGCTGCTGGCGGAAATCTTGACCCTTGGGCATCTAAACAAATTCTACGTTTTTCTATGGGCATGGCAGGCTTATTTGTTGTCGCTTTAATTGATGTGCGCTGGTGGTATCGCTTAGCTTACCCCATGTATTTAGGGGCGTTGGTGTTACTCGTCATTGTGGAAGTGATGGGGCATGTCGGTATGGGGGCGCAGCGTTGGATTAACCTTGGGTTTATTCAATTGCAACCATCTGAAGTGATGAAAGTTGCTGTTGTGGTGGCTTTAGCAAAATATTTTCACGCGGCAACACCAAGTGATATGAAGAATATAAAATTCTTGTTGCCAGCGGCTTTCTTAATTGCGGCGCCAGTAGCGCTGGTGTTGTTACAACCTGACCTAGGAACATCATTAATGATTATCATGGCGGGTATTACAATGTTCTTTATATCAGGCGCACCAATTTGGATGTTCTTGCTTGGTGGTGCTGCTGTTATTGGGGCTATGCCGATTGCTTGGATGTTTATGCACGCCTATCAGAAAAAGCGTGTGATGACTTTTCTCAATCCTGAATCAGACCCTCTTGGTTCTGGCTATCACATCACGCAATCTAAAATTGCTTTGGGTTCTGGTGGTGTTGATGGAAAAGGGTTCATGCAAGGCACGCAAAGCCATTTGAATTTTTTACCTGAGAAACAAACAGACTTTATCTTTACGCTTTGGGCGGAAGAGTGGGGTTTCTTAGGGGGGGTATTCTTGTTACTTCTGTTGGGCGCTATATTTGTCTACGGAACATCTGTAGCGTTAAAGTGTCGCCATGCCTTTGGTCGCTTGATGGCGTTAGGGTTAACGGTTAATTACTCACTTTATGTGTTTATTAATGTGGGCATGGTCATGGGATTGCTGCCAGTCGTAGGGGCACCATTGCCACTCGTGTCTTACGGTGGAACATCTATGTTGGTAGCATTGTTTGGTTTTGGGCTTATACTATCCTGCAATGTTCACAGGGATAGTAAATTACCAAGAATGTAGGGTTTTATGCAGCTTGTGTAGAGATATTTTTGTCATCTAAAAGTTGCTTTAATTCGCCACTTTCATACATTTCACGAACGATGTCACAGCCGCCTACGAACTCACCTTTAACGTATAGTTGTGGAATTGTTGGCCAGTCGGAGAAATCTTTAATCGCTTGTCTGATGATATTATCTTCTAGGATATTTACATCCTTAAAGCTTACGCCTAGTTGCGAAAGAATTTGAACAACAGTGGCAGAAAAACCACACTGAGGAAAAACGGCTGTTCCTTTTAGGTATAGAACAACATCGTTCTCATTAATTTCTTTTTTAATTTGGTCGAAAATTACATTTTCCATTTTAGTATTACTCCTATTAAATTTATTCTGTTTCAGGGACAGAGGTCTGAATTGCTAAAGCATGCAATTCATTGCCCATACGTCCTTGTAATGCTTTGTAAACCATCTGGTGTTGCTGAACGCGTGACTTGCCAGTGAATGCAGGAGAACAAACATGGGCAGCGTAATGGTCGCCATCGCCACGCAAGTCGACTATTTCAACTTGCACGTCATCTATGTTTGTTTCAATAAGTTCTTTAATTAATGCCGCGTCCATACCCATCGTTTAGATTTAACCTTCTGATTTAATTTCTTCTTGAGCCGCTAGGTATAAAGCTTCTAATTTTTCGTTAATTTCTTCGTCAGAAACTGTAACGCCACTATCTTCAATAATAGGGGCAACGGCACGTCTTACATCATTAAAGCCAGGCTCTTCTAGATTTGCTTCGATAATGAATACAGCCAAAGCTTTTGCTTCATCTTCGGATTGACCAAGTTTTTCACCTAACCATAGTCCCAAATTCTTGCAAGCTCTTGCTTCTGCTTTGAATAAAAGAGCCTCATCTAAGGCAAATTTGTTCTCAAAAGCGCTCTTACGGTCATCTAAATTAGTCATGTGCTATAATCCTTTGTTAGCTGAATCTGATTTTTTACAATGTAGCATTTGAAGTTTCAAGAATCCATTGTTATATGGTGGTATACGTAAATTTAAAGGATATAACATGAATAGGCGTAAACCATTATACGAAGGCAAGGCTAAGGACATATTTGAAGGACCAGAGCCAGGGACATTAATCCAGTATTTTAAGGATGATGCAACGGCGCCAAATGCTAAGAAAAATAGTACGATTTCAGGAAAAGGCGTCTTAAATAACCGTATTTCTGCGCATATCATGACAAAGTTGGAAAATATTGGTATTCCAACGCATTTTATCCGTTCAATGAACATGCGCGAGCAATTGGTGCGTCAGGTCGAAATCGTGCCTATTCAATTGGTTGTTCGTAATATAGCTGCCGGTTCTATTTGTGAGCGTTTAGGGGTAGAGGAGGGAAAAATATTCCCTCAACCTATCGTGGAGTATTTTTACAAAAAAGCAGAACTTAATGATCCCATCATTAGCGAAAGCCATATTGTGACGCTCGGTTGGGCTGACCCTTATGAGTTAGAGGAAATGGTCGGACTGGCTTATCGTGTTAATGATTATTTGAGCGGACTATTTGAAGGGATGGGCTTAACGCTTGTTGACTTTAGATTAGAATTTGGCCGTATCTTTGGGGAATATGGTGAGCTTTATATTATTCTAGCCGATGAAGTTTCCCCTGATAACTGCCGTATTTGGGATATGAAGTCGGGTGATAAAATTGACAAAGATAGGTTTAACCAAGATTTAGAAAATTTTGTCGAAGGCTATCAAGAAATTGCCAAGCGTTTGGGGTTAATACCTGAAGGCGGTATTATCCAAGATGGAACGTTGGATGAAAAAATGTCAGAAGGATTAGACACAATTGAGAACGAGCAGAGCAAAGTACGTCGCTTGCGCTCAGTGCCCAATGCCAAATCTACGAAGCCTAGAAAAACTTAAACTTCAAATTGCTCTTTTAGGATGCGTTCTTCCAGATTGTTGTCTGGATCGAATAGTAATGTTCTAGGCGCGTTATTAAGTTGAGCGATTGTAACGGTTTGCACATTTCTAATTTCTGTTGAATCTGCTGTAGCACTTACTGGGCGTTTTTTGCTGTTAATAACACTTAACGTGACCTCATGTTGCCATGGCACAAGTGCACCGCGCCATCTTCTTGGACGGAAAGCACTTATTGGTGTTAAGGCTAGGAGTTGAGCGGATAGTGGAATAATAGGACCATGCGCGGATAGGTTATAAGCAGTACTTCCTGCAGGGGTGGATAATAAAATACCATCACATACTAATTCGCTTAGTCGCTCGACATCATCAATTTTAACATTAATTTTTGCGGCTTGACGTGTTTGACGAAGAAGCGATACTTCATTGAAAGCATGTGCCTCATGCTTATTACCATCAACATCGGTTACAACCATTTTTAACGGATTAATTTCTACTTTATGGGCGTTTTTTAAACGCTCAATTAAATTTTCAGGGCGGAAATCATTAAGTAAGAAACCAACAGACCCTAGGTTCATGCCATAAATAGGAACGTCCTTATCCTTTATCGTATGTAACGCTTCTAATAAAGTGCCGTCTCCACCCAACGCAATAACAACATCAGCATCGCTTGTAGGAACAGAGCCGTATTCTTTTTCAAGCTGATCTAATGCCTCTTGAGCGTGTTTAGTGTCATTTGCAATATAGGAAAGTTTCATTTTTTAAGTTCCAGATTGTTCTTTAGGCGCCCAAGCTTCGGGTGCATTTAAAAATTCTTCTAAGGAAGAAATAGTGTCGGCGTCAAAATAGTTTTCAGCCTTAACAACTTCTAAAATCGCCCACCAGTTTGTGAGAGCGTGAAGGGTGATACCAATTTCTT
>JAMASZ010000189.1 GCA_023301585.1 Alphaproteobacteria bacterium
CTCAACAACAAGCAAGCAATGGGTGAGGCGCAATGGGGTGGCCGAGCAGAACGAAGCACAATCGACGTGCTAATAATGAACTTTCTCGGGTTGTTGGCTTTCAATAAGCCACGGCACGAGGTACGCAACGAACGTAGTACTCGGTATTTAAGCCTAAAATTTAACTTAGGTTTAAAAAGCGCAGTACCCACGTAGACGTACGTAGGATGAGTACTAGCGCTGTAGAAGACAGCGATGAACGGTCGCGAGGTCTACCGCCGGAAAACCCATGGCAAATGGCCAACCGCGGAACGCGGCGAGCCGGACGCCGCAATGACCAAACTCACCGTACAGATAGTACCGTACTACCTACCGGTACTAGGGGGATTAACGTAGGTCCCACGGTCGATGGTCTCGGAAACGACGCTCCGACGTTCGGCGCTAACGCAGGAAATGACGAGGAGAAGGAAATGGACGTCGAACGCGACAACGAAGCGGAAAATATAAACGAGTCGGCGACCGATGACCCGGACGTACTACCTATTCGCGTCGAATTCAAGATGCCGAAGAATACGAACAAATCATTCAACATCGTGACCGCGCACGCAAATTTCATTAATATACTGAAGAAAGCAGACGCGAAATTGATGATAATAACAAAGAAAACGCCGATAACCAACCTGCGTAGCTTTCCCGAAACGAAAGGAGGGTACGATGAAGATTTCGACTGGTTTTCTGATACATTCACGGAGAAAACAACAGTCATACACAAAATTAAGACAAAGCTAAGGTTCATAGACCTGCGGTTCAACGCAGAAGTGATGGAATACATGCAGAAAGAGAAAATCTACATGTCAATTAACAAGAACGGATGGCTCAAAACATCTGCCCATGGATTTCTCAAATTCGTGCACCCTACAACGGCATGGCGCGAAACAATCACATCAGGACTAAAGGAAGCAATTTTTAAGAATAGTTCGCTACAAGAGAAGCAAGAATTAACAAAGGGAGAGATGCAAGCGGGAAAAGTCATGGTCAATGTAATACCGAAAACAGTGAGGCATTTCGATGGCAACCAATTCGTTCAGACTTATGCCTTAGAAATAAATTCTCCGTTCGAAATACGGGACAAGATACGGGAAATATTAGCAAAAGTAGCAATGAAAGAACAAGACATGGGGGTATATATCCCATATGCTCTCGCAAAAGAGATCGGAAAAGAGCAATTCGGACAACATATCAGATCTCATACGCAATACATGCAAAATATGAGAGTAATCACAGTCTACGGAATATCACCGGAAGCGATGAAGGTAAAAATTAAAACAAACGAAGGTAATACTACCGTGATGGAGTATCTACAATCAACAAAAGAAATCAAAAAAATTGAGGAAACGCAAAAGTCTTCTGAATCTGGAAAGTATTTTATCGAAACAACACAAGCAGAGATAAAAGATGCCCAAAAGGATATCGACCACAAAATAGCTGCAATATACGCGACGAACATAATCCCGCAAGCAGCAAGATACGTGTCAATGCCCAAACCCTACAGAGCAAACAACAAACAAACAACAGAAACGATAAAGCAGTATGTCCAACACATAAAGGCGCCAACAGAAGAGCAATATAGCGAAGCCAAAGCAAGATTTAACACCAAGTCATCAAGGCAGAGAAGCCTAACATTCAGCCGATCAAACTTCCCAGACATCCAAAGAAATCAAAACGAAGGAGAAAAGAATCAGAAAAAGCCTAGCAACACGAACAGAAACGCATGGGCAAGACAGCCAAATATACAGAGACCAGGAAAGAACAAGCAAGACGAACAAGCCGTAGAAAGAAGTAGAGGATCAATATTAACAGAAGATGCCAAGAACCAAATAAATAATATGTTTCAAAATTTCCGCCAAGAAATACATGAGACAATCAACAATGAAATTGTCAGTATGTACGAAAGAATGAGAAATGAAATGCGTACTACGATACAAGAAACAATCCTGCAGTTATTTCAGTCATCTCCTGATAAGATAACAGAAATGATGGAGATGTCAAATAAAAGGACAAATCCAACAAACACAACACAGCAAAACCAGAAGAAACAAGCAAGACAACACGCCGAGGGTGAACAAGCACACCAAGGCGGAGAACACATGGAAACGGAGAAAACGAGTCAAAGTAATCAACCGACGTTCATGACGCTGACGAAACTTAGTAGAAATCAAGCGCAAAGCGGCGCAAACGACACAAGCGCTCTTGATATAAATCAGGGCGCAGGAAATCAATGAGTAGTACAAGGAACACAGACCAGAGAGATAGAGAAACATGGCAAAACATATTTCAACCAAGACTATCAAGACAAAACCAACGACAAGCCGAAACACCCGAGGAAACACCAAATTTGAGGCAAGGAATGACAAGAGTAGTCAATAATGCACTAGAACCGGCGGGGGATACGCTATCAGAAGAAAAAACGGAAGATACACTACGGATATATTATCAAAACGTGGACGGTATAAAAGCGGATATCGACATGACGGATTGGCATATGGCGTTATCGGAGATGAAGGACAGAAACGTAGGAATATTCGGCTTTTCGGAGACGAACATATCATGGACAGACAAGATAGCGTCAAAATGCAGAACAATAGCAAATCGAGTATTCGATCGAGCATCA
>JAMASZ010000190.1 GCA_023301585.1 Alphaproteobacteria bacterium
TCTCCTACCTGAATCAAATGGTCTTGACTAACTGGAAATAGTCGGCAAGATCTTCTGATGGTGTTTGCATCTCGGTCCAAGTCCAGGTTGAATAGGGATTTGAGGCATGATCCATCTTGTGTGTAGCTAGAATAAGTGTGTCTGTGACATACCTTATGTTGACTGATCATTGGACATTGGGTGATTTCCTCCAGGGTCATTGAAGTATACTCAGTCATTTTTCCGATGGTTTTCACTGCAATATGACTTTCGGTTAGTAGTGGAATGACATGATGGTTAGATGAGCCTAATCTTATGGGAAAGGGTTTGTAAGTGTACAGTTTTTGTTGTCCTCCAATTTCTCTTCCTGGTACACTTATCTCAATTGTGAAACTCAGTTGGGCTACGTTGAGCTGATGTCTAACTGATAGAGAGTACAAAAGTAGGGGATTGCTAAAGATGGGTTCAGCTCCTTTGTGTTTCATCTGTGTTTTTACTGTTTCGAAAGCTTTTCTTAGTGCGTCAGGATTTATTAACACAGGACTGAGATGTTGTTGTAATAGTTCTCTTAGTCCATCACTTAGTATGTCTATCCGGTTGTACAGAAGAAGTGACTGAAACTTTAACTGACTAAAAGCCAGCAAGTAAGCTAGCTCTGACTCAGCGTTCCTCATGACTTCAATTGTGGTCTTCATATTTTGGTGTATAGTTTGGATTTGATTCTCTTCGACTTGGAACATACTTTTGGTATCTTCAGCAATTGTGTGTACTTGTTCGATGCTGGCCCCATGATGGAATAGTCCAGCTACTGCTCCTCCAAGTGCTGTGGCAAATCCTCCAGCAAGGGCTGCTGCCATTGCTAAGAATCTTTTTACTCTTTGTGGATACTCATTTATTGAGCGACTGTAAACTTTTCGTCCACGTGAAGGTTTTTGTTCAATTGTTGGTTTTGTTGGGATTCTTTTGATTTGTTTTCTTGGTGGATTAGTAGGTATCCAGATCTTCCTTGGTCTTTTTGTTGTAGTGGTAGGTTTTTGCTTCTTCTGTTGGTTGATTCTTCTTTGTTTCTCCAGTCTTTGATCTTCCTCTTTTCTCTTTTTATCTTCTTCATATCTTCTTTTTATCTTTTTCCAGTTTGACTCTGTTGTAGTTGTGATGGGTATGACAGTAGTTGCAGTTGTAGTAGTGGTTGTAGTTGTAGTTGTAGTTGTAGTTGTAATTGGGATCGAGGTTGGCATTGCTGATTGTTTGTATCCACTACGAAGATTGATTTTATAAGTAGTTGGTATCATCGGATCCATCCATAGTGGAGATTCTTCAATTTGATCTGCTTGGTAAAGAATATCAGGGTCTGATTGCAGGATATTGTTGGATTTTCTTTTAGTGTTTGTTTGGGCCTGGTGATGATAATATTCTTTTTGCTTTATCAGTGGTGCTGCCATGGAGTGATGGCCTTTTCTGTAGACATCATCTTCATGTCTAACTAATGGGTGTGAGTGCAATTCTGACTCCGTCATCCACACGGTGAGCAGGTGTGTTAGATGAATGGCCTTCTTGAAACAGTGGTGAGTTATGGCTTCTCTTTCTTGTGTGTCATTGTAGATTAGTTTATCTGAGATTGGAAGTTGTTTAAAGAGTTTGCACTGCCGATGTAAGGCCTTCAGAAAGGGAGATATTTCGATGGTGAATTTGATTTGTCCGTTTAGTGTTAAGGTGGAAAGGTTTCCGGCTTCATGAAAGACCACTCCACCTGGTGTGTTCTCGATCCTGGGAGCTTCTGCATGATTGCTGACCACAAAGAAGAGTAGTAGTAGTAGAGGTAGTATACAGTTGCTTTCAATCATTTCCATTGCATTTTGACAATCTGGAAGAATAATAGTCGTTAATCTTTTTTCTTCCCCCTTTGGGATTTCAAATGTTCCCGCTTAGCGTATTTGTCCGGATTGTCGACTAATTCGTCTAAGGGAGCACCCGTTGCCTTTCTCTTTGCTCTGGTCAGTCGTTTGTTAAGAGAAGAGAAAGCCGCTTTTGCGTCAGGTGCGAGTTGAGGTCTCATTGCTTCAGCAAGTTGTTTTAGGGGAGAAGGAGATTGCTGAGGAGCGCCTGCTGTAGGTGGGAAGAGCTCCGTGCGCGTGCTTGACCTGGGTAGCTCAGTGAATCGGGATTGTGCTGTATCAGTGAAATGTGATTCCTCAGGTGTTACAAATTCTGGAGAAGGATGAAAAGATACAGAACGGGGAGTTCTCATTTGTGGAGAATCATTAGTCAAAGATGGGTCGTCATATTTATTTGGAGGAGGATCCTGTTCTACCCTCGACTCCGCCCAGGTTCGATTACCAGGATTTGAGTAGACGGAATCGTCACTCATTAGTCTTTTTTCAGTCCTACTCCGGCTGTTCAGCAAGTCCCTTGGGATGACATTTTTGCTGACATTGAGCCCGCTGTCGAGTCGGCCTCGGAAGACGTCGCTGTTCATGGTGGCTCCGGAGGGAGCAACTGGTTGAGGGACATCTTGGGCGGGCACCTGTGCCCCCTGTATATCCTGTGGATTGTCGGTACCGTCTTCATCTTCTGCCTGATGCTCGCTCTCATCATCTTCCACGGGATCATCATGCCGTGGCAGGCTCGTAGGTACTCCGGATTCGTTGACGGTAAAATGATTTGTCTGGGTATCGAGAGACCTATGATTAGATGAATTTGTTATTTTAGATGGAGCGACAGATGAAGAGGGAGAGG
>JAMASZ010000191.1 GCA_023301585.1 Alphaproteobacteria bacterium
TCATCAAAATCTATCGACACATCATCCCTGAAACCGCTCTGATGAAAAATAGTGACTGGGTCAAACCTAATGTTTGCCTGAGCTTTGATCAGACCGCTTAAAATGTTTGATTCGTCATCCGGGTCCAACACTCTGTACTCCCGGTGTTTCATTGATTCGTTCGCATACTACAACAAAAGAAAATAAAACACACGACTTGGCTTGTGGAAAACCAGGGGACGGGGGGGGGGGCAAATTTCAATCGTGCGGTGCCGGTGGCAGAGGAGGAGCTCCAGTTTTAGTTCGGAATTTGTCCGGAAAGTGTGCAGAGGTGGACCATACTGCCACCACAAACCTGCTTATATTACGTACTTAGTCTCGCGGAATCCTTGTTACCCCTGTGCTTACAGGCCAGTTGACCCCCACGACGGGCTGGTTGAAATCTGCACCAAACGTGATCGACTGCAAGCTGTTAGGCCAGGTAACCCCCACGACGGGCTGGTTGAATTTTTCACCAAACGTGATCGACTGCAAGCTGTTAGGCCAGGTAACCCCCACGATGGGCTGGTTGAAATCTGCACCAAGCGTGATTGACTGCAGAGTTGGTGGCCAGTTGACCCCCACGATGGGCTGGTTGAAAGCATCACCAAACGTGATCGACTGCAAGCGCGGGGGCCAGGTGACCCCCACGACGGGATCGCCGAAAAATACACCAAACGTGATCGACTGCAAGCCTTCGGGCCAGGTAACCCCCACGATGGTATGGTCGAAACGATCACCAAACGTGATCGACTGCAAGCTGTTAGGCCAGGTGACCCCCACGATGGGCTGGTTGAAGAAATAACCAAACGTGATCGACTGCAAGCTGTTAGGCCAGGTGACCCCCTCAATGGGCTGGCTGAAAGCATCACCAAACGTGATCGACTGCAAGCTTTGGGGCCAGTCGACCCCCTCAATGGGCTGGTTGAACCATCTACCAAGCGTGATCGACTGCAAGCGCGGGGGCCAGGTGACCCCCACGACGGGCTGGTTGAATTCTGCACCAAACGTGATCGACTGCAAGCTGTTAGGCCAGGTGATCCCCACGATGGGCTCGTTGAAATCTGCACCAAACGTGATCGACTGCAAGCTGTTCGGCCAGGTGACCCCCACGACGGGACGCTTGAATTTTTCACCAAACGTGATCGACTGCAACCTCTGGGGCCAGGTGACCCCCACGATGGGCTGGTTGAATAAATAACCAAACGTGATCGACTGCAAGCTGCTAGGCCAGGTGATCCCCACAATGGGTTGGTCGAACCAACTACCAAACGTGATCGACTGCAAGCTGTTAGGCCAGGTGACCCCCATGATGGGCTGGTTGAATAAATAACCAAACGTGATCGACTGCAAGCGCGGGGGCCAGGTAACCCCCACGATGGGCTGGCTGAAAGCATCACCAAACGTGATCGACTGCAAGCTTTGGGGCCAGGTGACCCCCACGATGGGCTGGTTGAATAAAACACCAAACGTGATTGACCGCAAGCTCCGGGGCCAGTTGACCCCAACGATGGGATGGTTGAAAGCAGTACCAAACGTGATCGACTGCAAGCTTTGCGGCCAGTTGACCCCCACGATGGGCTGTTTGAAAGCATCACCAAACGTGATCGACTGCAAGCTGTTAGGCCAGGTGACCCCCACGATGGGCTGGTCGAAACGATTACCAAAAGTGATCGACTGCAAGCTTTGGGGCCAGTCGACCCCCACGATGGGCTGTTTGAATAAAAAACCAAACGTGATCGACTGCAAGCGCGGGGGCCAGTCGACCCCCACGATGGGCTGGTTGAACCAGTCACCAAACGTGATCGACCGCAGAGTTGGTGGCCAATGCACTACGTCATCGCTTGCCCTCAGAGATGTGAAAGGTTCGTTAAAGTGCGCGTGGAACTCAATCGCCCTGATATTGGAAAAATCTACGTTAGGTTGCGGATTATTGCCGGGAAAATGATTCTTCAATATGTACCTCATGTGATTCAGTCGAACGCCTTTGAATAATGTGACGCACTCGCAACTCATGGATATTCGAGCACATGCCGAACACGCCACCTTGAACTGGTGAAACGTGTCCAGGTCAGCGTACTCCTCATCATCAAAATCTATCGACACATCATCCCTGAAACCGCTCTGATGAAAAATAGTTACTGGGTCAAACCTTATGTCTTTCTGAGCTTTGATCAGACCGCTTAAAATGTTTGATTCGTCATTCGGGTCCAACACTTTGTACTCCCGGTGTTTCATTGATTCGTTCGCATACTACAACAAAAGAAAATAAAACAGTCAAAAAAGCTTATGGCAAACCAGGGGACGGGGAGCAAGAGCCTTGCCGCCCCGATTGTTTGAATTTCCCCCCATAAATTGCCCATTTTCCTCACTTACATCTCGATTCGGATGGCATCAGATGCCATAAAACGGGCACACGCCAACCAATCGCTAAGCACTACATCGTAGGTTTCGCCCGAATGGAATAAGGGGAAGTTTTGGAAATTTTAATATTGCGTAATATAAAGCTCGACTATGGCCGAACCCGAAAGAGAGACAATCGGATTTCAACCGATACACGCGGCTGCGGGCACCGGGAACAACGCAGAGATCTCAAGACTCGTGGCCAGTGGGGCTGATGTGAATGCCGAGACATATGATGTTAGAAAAATAAGTTACGCTGTTAATAGGTACGGAAAACCTGTCCGCGATCCATCTACATATCCCCTACTGATTGCTTTAAAAAATGGTCACACATCTACCATTTTGCTCCTCCTTGATCTTGGCGCCGATGCCCGAAAACCTATCACAAGACACAAAAGACGAGATGGGAAATGGGTAGATGGTACTGAAATTGTTCTCGGAGAGACTTTCGTGAACAGCTACTACAGAGATCATCTTTCATGGGGAGCGGGAGCATGGGGACCGCAAAATTTGCATCATCAGTATAAACCCCGAGATCACATAAAAATTTTGGAAAAGATGAAGGAAAAAGGTTTTGTGAGGCACCCGGGAAATTTTTCGAACGTTCTTGAGTTTCGTGATTTTCGTCCCCGTGATGGCAGCATAGAATTACTTGAGTATCTTTTAGAAGAAGGTGCAAACCCTGATACGCGCTACAGCTACTGGGCTAAGAATTTGGGGTATATCAGTATTCACAACCCCTGCCCACGTAACCCCGGATCTGCCCCGATCCTCCAGAAGTATTTGAATTTCCCATCCATAATAAAGTTGCTTAGGTCGTATGGGGCCGATATAACCCTACTCCGTGGTCTTGGAAATTATGGACATAATTCATTTGACAATATTGTTCGTGGATATACCGATCGACGATACTATATTTCAGATTCAGAACATGGAGAACCTATGATCGTGAGGGACGTTGAGCGTACAGTGAAAGCGTTGACAGACCCTGTCGAGTTGAAAAAACCTCGCTGGACAGATGGCACTTCGGATGACCCGCGCGTTCCTAGCTTAACCGCGAAGATTGAACGACTTGAGTCTCAGTTGCTGGCATGTGGTCAGTCTCTTGCAACATGCGAGTCGGAGAAAGCATTTATGCGACAAGAGTTGTCTAGCCTTGAGCATGAGATTGGTGCTGTATCTGAGCGTTTGGCACGGGCGCGTGGAATATCTAGGGAAAAAGACCGTACGATTGACGGCCTGAATCGGGCCAAGGCCGCCATGGAGCAAACCATAGAAGACCTTAAAACAGCCATAGACAACGGTCTGCTCACCACAAACCGCCTCAAGGCTGAGATAGAGAGGCTGAAGGAAGAGATTCGTATTTTGAAGGGGGCTGCCCCTCGGGAGAGGGAGGGAGATGGGTCTGCACAGGAAGCGCCCGTGCCTGATCCAGAACCCTCGAGTGGTTTCGAGTGTACATATCCTTATAACAGGGGAACCGCCACCACCAGGCAACGCCTTGATTCATGTGTCCCGGCGCAAGGAGGGGTGTTTGACAACGTGAGAACGGCAACAGGTGGTCGTTACACGCACAAGCAGAAGTGCATTGAGGAGTGTTACACTCCCTAAAAATGGCGGGCCACGCAAAACGCGCCATATTTGTCGACGGCTACGTCGCTGAGGTGGTGCAGAAGTACGACGGGTTGACGCGCGCGGATGAGTACGTTGCTGATGACGAATTTTGGGAAGAGGTTAGTCAATGTGGTTCGACGACTCTTTTTAATGTTGCGTCAAGTTAAAATGTCTCTTCAATCGTGTTTCTCGAGATCAGCGGAGACCTGTAATCATGAACGAAGGAGTACCCGTTCAAACTACAAGAGAAGCCCAGCGTCGTTTCCTACTGGACGACGTCGCCGTTGAACCTATAGATCAGCGACGAGCAGAGCGCATAGCTAGATACGCCGAGAACATTGCTAGACTCGACGAGGACATTGCTAGACTCGATGCTAGAATACTCGACGAGTTTGATCGAGCAATTGATTCAATTCTCTATATTTTTGTCATCATAGCTTGCTACCTTGTTGGTCGTGAATGTGACCTTTGGTGATGACCTTCCGTTAGCTGCCTCAAACGCACTGTTACATAAAAACGAATCCCTGCCCGGAAGTTTACATTTTCCGATACATTTTTGTCATTTTTTGTTCGCACCCTTAGTTTCCATGTAGCTTTTTCGATCCCAGAAAAAATTTTTAGTTGTAGCACATTTCAACATATTTACCCCTTTTTTATTCCTTTTATTTTACCACGCGCTCCACCCAACATAAATTTCGCTCACATTTATGGCCCGACAAATCTTGAACTTCCCTTAGAAGTGCCACCCTTACTTACCCCTCACTTACCGCCTACAAGTCGACTAACGTAGTCGGTAGAGAAACCACCGCAAAACCACCCTTACTTACCCCTCACTTACCGCCTACAAGTCGACTAACGTAG
>JAMASZ010000192.1 GCA_023301585.1 Alphaproteobacteria bacterium
ACCTTTAATAACAGGAATAACGCGTCCGATTTCTTCTTCTATAGAAACAGCATCAGCACCAGGTCGTGTCGACTCCCCCCCTATATCAAGTATATGCGCGCCCTCACGCTCTAATTGCAGACCATGCGCGATTGCCACCTCAACTTCGATAAACTGCCCA
This sequence comes from Alphaproteobacteria bacterium, assembly GCA_023301585.1. Taxonomy (GTDB): domain Bacteria; phylum Pseudomonadota; class Alphaproteobacteria; order Micavibrionales; family Micavibrionaceae. Next base: position 161 of record JAMASZ010000192.1, read on the forward strand.
CCATCAGAAAAACTATCTGGTGTGACGTTTATAATGCCCATGTAAATAGGTCCTTTTTTAAAGTCCATCACGCACCGTCCTCAAGTAATGGTGTTGCCTGTTGGTCATCGGGTAATTGCTCTATAAGCGCTGAAATACCTTGTTTTAAGACGGGGTGTATCCACGCATCATTCAATTCCGCCATAGGACGTAAAACAAACCCCCGCTCCTGCATACGTGGATGCGGAACGATTAAGCTAGGCTCATCACCAATAACCTCATCATGATACGCGATTAAATCTAAATCTATGACGCGGGGCGCATTTTTAACTGAGCGCTCACGTCCAAAATCAGTTTCGATAGATAGCATCAACTCTAATAATGCATGTGCGTCCAAATCAGTCTCAACCTCAATAACAGCATTAGAGTAATCAGGTTGATTTGGGTCGTAAGGTACGGGCGCCGTAAGCCATGTACGCGAACTTTTGACGACATTAACACCTTGAGCAACGATAACCTTTTTAGCCTCCTCCAGCGTCTGCGCTGGTGAGCCATGGATACTTGGTAAATTCGCGCCTAAAGCTATGTAGATCACAAAAAATGCTCCTTCAGAGTAAAGGAGCATCATAAACTTTTACGCTTAATTTAAAAAGTAAAAATTACCAGTTACGTACGTCGCCACAATCTAGGTGTACAAAGTCACTGCGTGAGTAATAACCAACACCGCCACCTTTCACGCCAATCGCTAAATCACGCAGACGTTTGGTTGAAAAACTATCTAAACGTAAATCAACGGCTTTCCCCTCCATGTGAAGAGATTTTTTAGCAACACCAGAAGAGTTTTTGCGGAGCATATTATTTGTTTTAGGAGAGCGATAGCCAGATAGAACTTCAAATGGCTCGTTACTTCCTGTCTTGCGGTAAACGCTATACATGATATCGATAACGCGTCTATCAATTGGGTGAACTTGGTTGGTTCTAAAATCACGTAGGACGCGATTAATTTGTTCAAAAGCATCAGGCAGGTATTTGTTACCAACGCGGTAAACGCCTGAGAAGCTTTCACCTGTGTGAGCGTTTCTGAACGCTAAACGTCGCGCGCCAGATGAAATAATACCACTTTTAAAATTAGCCGCTGCTGCTGGCGCAATAAGAGAAGGAAGAATAATTCCTCCCGCTGTTGCCGCACCTAACCCCAAAAATGAGCGTCTATCCATGTCTTTATTCAAATCGTTTTTAGTCGTTGTATTATCGTCAAACAAAACTAATACCTTTATAATTTTTTACAATATATATCCCAGAGATACACTCAATTTACTTACATACTTTATATGATTTTCATTACGAATTTATTAATGATAGAAGTAAAGAAGAACTCCTTTACTATAATCCTATGATTCTACTAGCAATTTTATAACAAATCAACCTCTTAAATTGTTATTTGATGCAACTTTTTCCATTTTAATTTCTTGTATAGCAAGACCACCAACCTTTTTCAGTTCCCTAATCAATTGCTTATCATGGTCGTAGATATCTGCGCCATAGACAATCTGTCCGCCATTACCCAACCATACTGTTTGGTACAAGATATAAACAGGCAAAGGACTTTCTGCCGCAACATCAATCTTTTTACCTGCATCTAAAAGCTGTTTCTTACGCGACTCTGACCAATTACTATTCGGGCTTAACACAAAGTCCGTGAATTTCTCAGGATCTGACATACGAATACAGCCAGAGCTTAACGCGCGATCAGAACGAGAAAACTTAGTTTTATTAGGAGTGTCATGTAAGTAGATATTATACGGGTTATTCATGATGACACGGAACCGTCCCAATGGGTTGCTCTTACCAGGTCCCTGCACCATCTGCATACCGTTAACCGTTCCCCATGGAACAGTTTTCCAATTGATCGTTCCAGGGTCGACAGTTTTCCCCTTGCTCATCAACTCGATACCTCGCTTAGAGAGGTAATAAGGATCATTCTTTAACTTCGGCAAATAATCATCTTTTTTAATCGTCGGTGGCACCGTCCAAGTTGGATTAATACGAACCCCTGTAATTGTTGTGCTGAAAATATTTGTTGGTCTTTTAGCGCGCCCCACAATTACTGGCATCTCCAATTTAACACTCCCCTTATCAACCGCCCATAGGGTCGCAGAAGGTACATTTACCATCACATAACGCTCTGGCTTATTAGGCTCGACCCAACGTAAGCGCTCTAAATTAGCCAAAACTTGGTTGATGCGGCCTTTTCGGGTCATGTTCATTAATTTGACCGTATGTGCACCGATAATGCCATCAGGCTTTAACCCATGTGCGCGCTGAAACGCCATCACAGTTTGCGCTAATCCATCATCATAATAATTCTTACCTTTAGGCGCAGAGGTACCTGCCCCCATGCGCTGACGAATTATGCCCACTCTTGCAGATGTACTCCCCGGACGTATGACGCCTTCAGCACTTAAACGTGAGCGCTTCTTATTATCTGCTGGTGTTTTATAAAGATTTATAAGCTCTTCCTGCAGACGCTTATAGAGATTTCCCTGTGGCGCAAGAATGTGTAAAGCATCAGTTGTATTTGTATTTTTCGCCATATGCGTCAAAACATCATAGCCCAATAACGGCTTACGCCAGTATTTAGAGCGCTGTTTAATCGCAGAAGGCTTGATACGCATTCCCGTCATATCATGCCCATAACGCACAAGCGCATCACTAATAACAAGCTCTAACTCAAACTGATCAGTACCTTCAGCTTTTTCAAGCAAATGTCTAATCTCTGCCACGTGATAATTATTAGGGTTTAACCCATGACGCCAAGAATCTTCAAACACAGCCAGAATATCTTTGGTTTTTGCACCATTAATAAACGAGCCCTTAATCCATGCTGGCGAATACCCTCTATCTTGATAAAACGCACGCATACCAGGCGTATCACTAAATTTTATTTTACCTAAACGACCAACTTCAAGAGCGTTAGAAATAGCCGCTTCAATTAAGCTTGTTGGCGCAATTGTTGTGACAGTTTGTTCGTCCTGCATCGACGGCAGTTTTGTCTGCGCGTGAGAAGGCTGAATGGCAAAAGTGAAGAATAAGCCCACAAGCGTAATGAAACTGACCAAATATTTGTGTAATATAAGCATGTGCCTACCCTAATAGGATAGAATTATGAAGTAAATCGGAACTTGGGAACTAGCCCCAATAACTCACAATTATCCACAATGTATGATTATAAATCTACGAATGTGTGTTTTTCAGCCTTGGCGCCAGGGTGCGTAACGGCACCTTTTTCAGCGGAACCAACTGTTTGTGTGTATTTCCAAATGACGCCAGATTGGTAATTATGCTCCCGCGGTTTCCATTCTTTACGACGGGCATCCAGCTCTTCATCGGTGAGTTTTACGTCCATCGTACCCGCTTCTGCGTCAATGCGGATAATATCACCATCTTTAAGCAATCCGATAGGTCCGCCAACAGCTGCTTCTGGTCCTACATGCCCAATACAGAAGCCACGTGTTCCGCCAGAAAAACGCCCATCAGTGATAAGGGCTATTTTCCCGCCAGTGTCCTGACCGTAAAGCGCGGCAGTCGTTGAGAGCATTTCGCGCATCCCCGGTCCGCCCTTTGGTCCTTCGTGGCGAATAACTAATACCTCGCCCATTTCATATTCACGCTTTTGAACAGCATCAAACGCGGCTTGCTCACCGTCAAAGACACGTGCTGGTCCTTCGAATACTAATTCTTCAAGCCCTGCAATTTTTACGATTGCACCTTCTGGGCATAAATTCCCTTTAAGTCCTACAACACCACCGCTTGGGTGAATTGGTGTCTTAATAGAATAAACAACGTCTTGATCTTCGGGGCGTTTAATTCCTTCTAAATTCTCCGCTAAAGACTTACCAGTAACGGTTAAGCAATCGCCATGAAGGTATCCACCATCCAATAATTCTTTTAACACAACGCCAACGCCGCCGACTTCGTATAAGTCTTTCGCGACGTATTTACCGCCCGGGCGAAGGTTCGCAATTAAAGGAGTTTTCTTGAAAATTTCAGCCACGGCATGCAAATCGAAGTCAATACCCGCTTCATGCGCCATTGCTGGCAAATGCAATCCTGCATTGGTTGAACCACCAGTTGCCATCATCATCACAATTGCATTAACAATCGACTTTTCAGTCACTACATCGGCAAGCGGCCGATAATCAGAACCTTTACTTGTTTGGTTAAGCAA
>JAMASZ010000193.1 GCA_023301585.1 Alphaproteobacteria bacterium
GGTTTCTATGGCACAAGTAGTTGTAGTACCAGTTCACCACATTTTTATTCCCCCCAAATTTCAGCAGTTCATCTTTAATTTTAGTTGGGCTTATTGTATCAAAGGCAGCTTGTATGTCCAGGAAAACCCCCAGGACATACTCATTTTTATATATATGTTTTTCTATATAATTGCAGACATTAGATATAGACGTCTCTGTGTTCCTATCTGACCTGAAGCCGTGTTGTCTATCATGTAAGGGTGTTTTGGCGATGTTATCATCCATGTGCCACGAGCATAACTTTTCTAAGGCTTTTAGTGGGTAGTTTGTGAGGGTTATGGGTCGCCAGGCTTTATCTATTTTATACGAGGGTTTGCCTGGTTTAGGTATGAATACTAGCCTCCCTTCTTTCCATGCTGTTGGCGTGAAGCCCAACAACAAGCATGCTTTATAAATTATAACTAGTTCATCTAATGTTTCATCTGGTAGTTGTTTTAGGACCAGTGGTTGTATAGAGTCTGTGCCAGGGGATTTTTTATTTTGGAAGCCATTATGTGCTGCCTTTATTTTTGCGCTAGTTACAATGTCCTCGTCCCAGTTTAGTAGTTCGGTTTTAGTAATTTTTACATTTGAGTATTGCGTAGGTTTTAGGTCAGTGGCTCCTACCACGTGGCATTTGACTAGTTGCTGAATAGTTTCTTCCCCTGGCTCTGTCATAGTGCCATCTGGTTTTAGTAGGGCTCCAAGGTTGGCTTGAGGACTGCCTTCAATTATCTTTCTTAGGACATTGGCTTCACTATTACTGTCTATTGTGGTTTGAAAGTCATGCCAGGCTTCTTTTCTAGCTTTCTCACATGTCCGCTTGTATTCTTGGTGTGCTTCTTTGTATTTATTAATATTGCCTAGTGTGGGTTTTTCTAATTGAGTTTTGTATAGCTTATTTACCCTCCATCTCATTTCTTTGTATTTGGGTGACCACCAGGGGTTATTTTTATCTATAACTCTAGCCTTGCCTCGTGGTACCGCCTTCTTAGTTGCTTGTCTGATACTTTTATAGTAGCTACTTACCATTTCTTCACAGAACTGTTGATCAATAATATCAGGTAAAACGAGTTTGAATTTACACATTTCTTCCCGGAAGCATTCCCAGTCAGCCTTATGCCATTTCCAGGTTTTTGGTATTTTCATAAAGTCTTGCTTTAATTCATATGTAATGGTGTTGTGGTCAGAGGCATTATATCCTCTGTCCACTTCCCAATTCATAATTGATTGGTGAATATTGCGTGTTAAAGTAACATCAATACATGTTGCTGCACCCCTACTTTCATATGTTGGATCCATGCCAATATTTTCAACTTTAAGGTTGTGGTTTGCAATAATAATTTCAAGCTTGTCTCCCCTCGCATTATTAGTGGGCCCATACAAGGTACTATGGCAATTGCTATCCATACCTATTATTAGACCTTTAGTTTGGCTATAATTTAAGAGTTTCTCTAGTTCAGGTGTTGTTACATCTTTGTTGTTATAATCTAGGTAACTACTTGCTAGTATTATGGGTTTCCCTTTAATGGTTATCTGTACCACAACAAGATCTCTGTGGGATAAGTCCTCTAGGTACCATGCAGGTGTATTTTTATCAATATATATCACAGCTCTGGGTTCCCTACCGCATGAGAATTTTTGTACAGAGTTAGGTTGTAGAACTGCCTTTGTCTTCCCTTGACATGGTTCTTGTATAAAGAATACAAAGTTTGTATTTGTCTTATTCAGTTTGCCTATTTTACCATTCAGTAGCATTTGGGCTAGTCTAGTGCGTTGTAGGTTACACTGAGTGAAATATAAATCAGACATTATTGTATTATATTGTTATATTCGTGTAGAGGCTACATGTCATACTATTTTTGTTACTAGAATATGTATCCTTCAACAGGGGAGTATGTGTAGTTTCTATCAAAAGCATCATTTCACTTTCAAACAATTCTTTAAACAACTTAACACAGACATTGTTAATATTTAAACAGCAAATGTCATCTTCATTAAGAGGGACTATCTTTTCATCCGTTATGCTTGGAAACCCTTTCATGTCTGGTCGTGATATAGGAGCAGAATAAATTATTATTACTGTAGCAAATTTGGTATATTTTTTAAGACTAAGTACAACATAATATGTACTTAGTACTTCATAATTGTGGGCAAATGGCTTTCCTTGACTGTGTGATAGAAACTCAAATCTGCATATATATTTAACATACATGTGGCAGTAGTGAAGGCTATGAATTGAAAGATATCTAGGCTTGCTAATTACATAACATAGATCCAGATAATATAGCATTATCTGTGCGGATATAATACGGGTAAAGACGGTATGGCCATAGGTGTTTCGTGGGCTGAATGCCCACCCGAACGAACCCCCAAGTTGTTCCCTTGCACACGGCCCTGGGTTTCTCTCCCTGGCCAGCATCCCCCAGCAAGTACTGGGGTATCCTGGTTGGCTCCGTGAACTCGGGCTTGGTAGGCCAGTGAGAAGGTTTGTTGTGTCATCTCACTGGTCCGGCACCCCCCACGTGTGTGCAGGGGGAGTCCTGGTATGGGTTCAGTCCAGAGGCAGATCCCTCGTATCACTGCCCCTGGCTTCTTCCCATCCAGGACTGACCTCCAACCCTTAGGAAGGAGGTCCAGCCTTCCTTTAGACTGAGAAGAACCAGACAACTTGGTCCCTCAGCAGTCCAAGGAAGACTGACTCCTCTGTGAGAAGATTAATCAAAGTTTAGACTTTAATCAGAAGCAGCAGCTCAAAAAATGTGACTGCATCCGATCGTGGTCAAACTGAGACTGAGGGTGACATCTGTACACCCTGTCCC
>JAMASZ010000194.1 GCA_023301585.1 Alphaproteobacteria bacterium
GTCTCTATTTTCTTCTCTCGCACGCAGATAGCTCGAGGATGCTATCTATTAGTATTTGGGCGAGCTTTCTTCTGAGAGAGAAATTTTGCTCTCTATTTTCACGAGGTCGCCAGAGAAAATACGCACCCGTGGTTTCCTTGTCGATTGGCCTATATAAACTCTTTTTTCACCAGAAAATACCCATTCGAATACTAGCACTATCATGTATCAGCTTCAAGCTAACCCAACTTATACTGTACAATCGGAGGGAGGAGGTGGAATTATAAAACAAGAAGGAAGAATAGAACCAACGAGCACCGAGGTTATCCTATTACCGCAACATCCATTTCCCATCCTCCGTTACGTGAAACTTTCGCCCTTTGCCTTCGCGCCTGAAAGAGCAACAGATTTGGCAGCCGGACTAGACTTAAAAAGTGCATACGATTACATGCTTCCAAGCCAAGATCGCACATTAGTCCTCACAGATTTGGCAATCCAGGTCCCCCATGGCACTTATGCAAGGATTGCTCAAAGATCAAGTATGGCGCTCGGAAAATCTATTGCTGTGGGTGGCGGCGTTATTGATGCGGATTATCGTGGAAATATTGGAGTCATTCTATTCAACTTCTCTCACCAAAATTGGAGAATTGGTTCAGGGGATAAAATCGCGCAGCTTATCTGTGAAAAAATCGAATATCCAGCAGTCATGGAAGTTGAAATGAGCACCTTTAATGAAGTACCAACCAGACGAGGACAGCAAGGATTTGGCTCTACTGGCACTTGAAAATACAATCTAAATATGGACTAAATAAAAGTTTTTAAAACATGTGTCTTGGACTCGCACCTTTTATTTTTTCCATGAAAAACATTTGAAACTATTACTGTGATCGTTGATGCAGGAGACGAAAAATAAATAGCATACATTAAATCAGTTACATTTCTTTATTTATGAAACAGTATAAACTCGCAAAGAGAAAGAAGATCCATTGGAACCAGTTACTGTGGTCGGTGATGTAGGCGAGTACATTTTAATATTTATACCGGTTCATTTCCGTTTCATTCCTAAGATCGTCTGACTTCCGTAAAGAAGAACAAATTGGAATTTAATACTGTGGTCGGTGATGTAGGCGCGTACATTTTAATATTTATATTTTTCGTACAATAACCTGGGGCGGGTTAAATAAAAACCGTTTCATTCCTAATATTCTGCAGACTTCTGTAAAGAAGCAATTTTGGAACTTTTACTGTGGTCGGTGATGTAGGCGAGTACATTTTTTCATATTTATATTTTTACATTTTTTTATTCATAATTCATAAAAGATTGATTCGCAAAAAGAAGAACTATTGGAATCGTTACTGTGATCGTTGATGCAGGTTACTGCAGGTTACGAAAGCATAAAGCAGCTCCTCCGATTGATCGTTGATGCAGGGTACATTTTAATTTCATATTTCGTAGGAAAACTGGTTCCTGTTCATTCCTAAAATCACAAGTTAGTCCAGTTGGGTTATTCCCCAAGTGGAAGCAAAGTATACGGATCGAAGTGAAGTTAGTCCAGTTGGGTTATTCCCCAAGTGGAAGCAAAGTTTGCGGATAAATAATACGGAAGTACCATTGTAACTGTAACTGTGATCGGTAAGGCAGGTTACATATTAATTATTCGAAAAGCTATAGGAACCGGTACTGTGATCGTTGATGCAGATATATATAGATAAAATGAAATTCTTTTAAATACGAGTCAAGGGGGGGTTGGAATTCGTCCTTCAATATTTTTTTTATTTTTTACATTCAAGAAGGCTGATTATGAGAGACAAGTTCTCTTACATTTACCGGCGCGTTGCTTCATACATCCGGATGCTTTCCATGTAAAAGTTGACAAGTCTTTGCGGTAAAAAGGCTGTGTGGTTCCATATCATCTCTTCTTTTTCTTGACAGAAGTGATCCTTCTCAAATGCCTTCTCGTAGTCTGTAACCATCTTGCGGCGCAGGTTGTAAACGAGCCAAACTTTGTGATGAATGTCGCCCACAAAATACCTGTGAAGTATTAAACAGTACAATTAACTCACGCATCTTAAGTCAAATGTATTGTGCAATACTCACATTAATTCCTGCCGTCTAATGTCCTCTGGAATTGGCTCTCGGCGGTAGTCCATACACAGTTGCATCCCAGAAGCATGATGAGACTCCACATTTACTATAGCACACTCCAATTGACCTTTGCAGTATTGGAATTCATTGTAGCGGCGTCTTGCAACTTCGTCAATAAAACCAGGACCCAGGTCTTCTTCATCCGAGCTTGGAGATGGTGAAGTCGGGCTTTCAAGCATGATTTCTTGTGCAGAAAGGTCTGGAGGTTCTGTAATTACTGGTGGTGCCTCCTTTGATACTTTTATTGTTAGCAACGGTGGCGACGATTCTTGAGACTCGCTGATCATCTTTACAATATCCTGAGAGACAGAAGCGGTCGCAGCAGCAGCCGTCGTCGTCAGCGGATTCTGGAAAGTAGCAGCAGTTGTTGCAGCAGCAACAGCAGCTGCTGTTATTCCAATGGGCTCTTGAGTAGACGTTGAAGCTGACATCGGGGTTTGTTGCTTTTTTCCGGAAGCAGACTCTTGGGAATTAATGTTAGTAGGCATCTTCTTCAGACAACAGTTAGAATCAGACTGCTGCTTTCTTCAGAATGTGGCTGCCTTATATAGCGGAATAACGGGTCTGTACATCTCTCTCTTTACTTCAAACATAACTGTGTCTAGAAGTTTTTGCGGCAAAAAGACAATATGTCTCATAAAATACTCATCCATTTCAATATATTCGGGGTCTTTCTGGCAATCCGGCCCAAATTCTCTAACCACAGTATTCCGTACAGTATAGGCATTAGCAATATTTGAATGATGATAACCTAAATGTTTCATAAGTATTGCCTGTTCATTTGCTTTCATCTTTTTTTCCATGTCCGGCTCTTGCCAACGATAGTCCCCACAATGTTGCAGTGTTTTACCATAACTGATTTCACATTTGCTCATGCTTATTTTAAATTCAGATTTGAAGAGGTCATACCTGCTTAGCTTTTTGTCAGTATCAGTATCCATGTTGGTGCTTCAAGAGTTCGAAACAGAATGAATTATTATCCTTAATTTGCACAGTATTTAAATAGCTTCAGGTTTAAGATAAACATATAATCACGACAGCATGACGCAAAATATTAATTTACGGTTAAAATCGCCGTTTACTATGCTAGTA
>JAMASZ010000195.1 GCA_023301585.1 Alphaproteobacteria bacterium
TTTCTATTGCGCGAGCGATATTGCGTGATGCCCCTATACTGCTTCTGGATGAAGCAACTTCCGCGCTAGATAATGAGTCTGAGCGCGCTATCCAGGAAACGCTACTAGAGGTACAGAAGGGGCGTACAACCCTTGTAATTGCTCACCGCCTTTCAACTATTCAAGCAGCTGACCAAATATTTGTCCTAGAAAAAGGAGAGGTTGCAGAGGCTGGTTCTCACGAAGACTTATTAAGTCGTGAAGCGATTTATGCGCGAATGTATCAAGCTGGGTTTCACGATTAATTATCCACAAGACTCTTGTGTTATGAATTTATGGGCGTATAGTGCCAAAAATTTCCATTGATATAAGGAGTTTCTTGTTATGACACTAGCCATTGATGCTGTTATCGAAAAAGCGATAACGATTAGTCCTGAAAATACAGTTTCAGAAGCGTTAGAAATCTTTAAAAAAGCGAATATTCGTAGCTTACCAGTCGTTGACGGTAACGGTGATGTTGTTGGTCTTTTTGGTCTTCGTCATTTGCTCAAAAGCTTGTTGCCTGTTTCCGTTACTATGGATGATGGTGTAGAGGGGTTAGACTTTTTAGTGGGGGCTACACCAGGTATTGCGAAGCGTTTTACAAAATCAATGAAGTGTAGTGTTTCAGATTTTATGGAAGAAAAACCATTAATTGTCGATGATGGCACGGCAACATGGGAAGCGTTACGCGTGATGGCGTTACATGGTAGTCCCGTGATTGTTTCAGAAAAAGGTTCTAAGAAGTTCGTTGGGCTTATTTCTAGACAGAGCCTATTAGCAAACTTAGAGCAGGTTGCCAGTGAAATAGAGACAAACGACGAGTAATTAGATTTCTAATAAGAAAGAATAAATAGGTAATAAAATGAGTGCACCAAAAGCAAATGCCCATCATGGGTTAGATATTATTCCAGAAACTATTATGGGCTTTGACGGTCCGATGTTTGTCGCAACGGCAATTATTTGTATCTGTTACATCTTTATTATTTCGGAGAAAATTAACCGTGCGGTTATCGCTTTAATTGGTGCCGGTTTGATGATTATCTTGGGTGTTTTAAATCAAGAATTAGCCGTTAGCGGAATTGATTTTAATACAATTTTCCTTCTGATTGGCATGATGATTATCGTGGGTATTATGAAGGATTCAGGGGTCTTTCAGTACGTAGCTATCTTGGCGGCTAAGTCCGTTAAGGGTAATCCTAGAGCGCTTTTGGCGGTGCTATCAATCATTACAGCTGTATTCTCAGCTCTGCTAGATAACGTGACGACTGTGATGCTGATTGTACCTATTACCTTGTTGCTGACAGAGCAGTTGAAGTTGAACCCCTATATCTTCTTAGTCGCGCAAATCTTTGCGTCTAATATTGGTGGTATGGCGACCTTAATTGGTGATCCGCCTAATATTTTAATCGGATCTGCGCTTGGGTTTAGTTTCATGGACTTTATCTATAATACAGCACCGATTGCAGCGTTCTTGATGGTTGTGATGATTGTGTTCTTTGACCTTGTTTGGGGTCGTAAGATGACTACAACGTTAAAAGCTAAGGCGCATTTACTACGTTATAAGCCTGAGGAAGCATTAAAAGACAAAGTTCTTTTAGGGAAGTCTTTATTCGTTCTAGCGCTTGTTATCTTTGGGTTTGTTGTTGGGCATGGTCACGGTATTGAGCCTGGCACAACAGCATTAACTGGTGCGGCTTTATTGATGTTACTTAATATTTACAAGTATGATGCAGAAACGCAAACACATAAAGTGCACAAGGCGTTGGGCGAAGTTGAATGGGAAACTATTTTCTTCTTTATGGGCTTGTTTATGCTTGTTTACGGTGTGGAACATACCGGTATGTTGACCTTGTTAGGTCAGAAGTTGCTAGACCTTACAGGTGGTGATTTAGCTTACACTGGTTTTGTTGTGTTATGGGCATCTGCTGTATTCTCTGCGATTATTGATAACATTCCATTCGTGGCAACAATGATACCATTATTAGAGTCTACGGCTGATAGTTTTGGTGGTCCTGACAAAATTATTCCGCTTTGGTGGTGTTTGGCACTTGGTGCTTGTCTGGGTGGTAATGGCTCTATCATCGCTGCTAGTGCAAACGTTATGGTTGCTAGTTTTGCTGAAAAAGCAGGTCACAGAATTGCGTTTGTTAAGTTCTTAAAGCTAGCGTTCCCGATGATGCTTGCAACAATTGCAATCACCCATGTGTACGTTAAATTTAAGTATTTTAATTACTAATGTTTAAAACTGGACTGTTAATCTTATGTCTTCTTTTACCCTTATCAGCGTGTAAGGAAAAGCAGGGGGCAGTTTTAGCGCCAGCCAGCGTTCATGAATTGGTAATACTGACGCATAATGGCGATGTGCATAGGTTTAATGTTGAACTCGCTTTAACACCGCAAGATCAGGCTAAGGGGCTAATGCATAGAACGTCGCTAGCCGAAGATGCGGGTATGTTGTTTTATTTTGATATGCCTCGTGAGCAAAGCTTTTGGATGAAAAATACGCTTATTTCTCTAGATTTAATTTTTATTACCCAAGAGGGTGTTATCCATCACATTCATAAAAATGCGATTCCTAAAGATGAAACACCATTACCATCAAAGGGTGTTGTCGTTTCTGTTTTGGAAATAAATGGCGGTTTATCAGACAAATTAAAAATTAAAGCAGGCGATAAGGTAAAACATTCATTTTTTAAGTAAGAATGTGTGAATAGAGCTTGCCCTTAAGGACAGCTTGAGTTAAAACATCATTTCTCCAGATGTCGGAGTGTAGCGCAGCCTGGTAGCGCGCCTGCTTTGGGAGCAGGATGTCGGGAGTTCGAATCTCTCCACTCCGACCATTTTTCTTTCTTCACATATACGGTTTCCCTGATGCACTGTTTCATGTTATTTTCTATACCAAATGACCAATAATAATGCAGAGCACTGGACAGAATTAGCGACCGCCGCCCAAAAGGGTGATAAGCGCGCTTATGCCGAGTTGCTAGGTGAGTTAGCGCCCTATATTCGTAATGTCATTATTAAATCTCTTAAAAACCAAGAAGAGGCAGAGGATATTGCGCAGGAGGTCTTAATCTCAGTTCATAAGTCTTTGCATACATATTCAAGCGATAGACCGTTTAAGCCTTGGTTGATGTCTATTATCAATTTCCGTCGTACGGATTTCTTGCGAAAATATTACTCTTCCCGCCAAGATAAAACGATTTCTAGCGATGCGAGTATTATTGAAGAAAATGTAACGAATATGACTACTTCGTACGAAATAAGAGATATAGAGAAGGCTTTAAATAAATTCTCGGCTGATCAGCAACGCATATTTAAAATGATAAAAATTGAAGGGTATACGGCCAAAGAAGTATCAAATGAAATGGGAATGAAGGAATCGGCCGTAAAAGTCTCTGCCCATAGAACAATGAAGAAACTACAAGGTATGTTGAAGTGAGTAAGGAAACACAAAAGACAGATGAACTAATTAACCAACTCTGTGAAGGGTTGGAAGAAGATTGTGGAAATTTCTGCGTCATACGTCGCTTCATTCCGTGGGCTATTTTGGCATTCTTATATGTCGTTGGTGTTGTATGGTTTACGGGGCTCCGTTATGACATTGAAGACGCTATGAATAACCCTATTTTTATTTTTGAAATTGGAATGGCGTTAATCATATTCTTTACTTGTGCGCTTTCTGCGGCTTATCTAACACTGCCTGACCACGGACAAAAAATTTGGATTAAGATTGTTCCGCTAACGCTAGTGAGTGTTTTTGTGTTTTGGAGTGTTATTAAGGGCTACACAGAAGGAATTAGCTTTCCATCTTTGTCAGGCTTACATTGTGTAGAGCGGGGCGCTATTGTTGAGATAGTCCCAATCCTTATAATGCTTCTCGTTAGCACGCGTGGGCACACGACACAGCCAAGTTGGTTGGTTGCCATGAATGTTATCGCTGTTGTTGCCTTGGGCTGGGTAGGCTTACGCTTAACATGTTCCATGGGTGAAATGGGACATAGTTATATCTTCCACCTTTTACCGTTCGCTATTATTGGTGCGGCGTTAAGTTTATTCGCCCGCAAATTATTCAAATGGTGACAAAATCAAACAAATAGGCGTATAATTTAAAGATGAAAGTTCAAATATATAAACCTGCAAAAAACGTAATGCAGTCAGGTCATGGTAAAACACATAAATGGGTTTTAGAGTATGAGCCGACGTCAAAGCGCGGACCTGAAGATGTT
>JAMASZ010000196.1 GCA_023301585.1 Alphaproteobacteria bacterium
CCTTTCATCGACCAAACAAACCAGAAGTACACACAAAAAAAGGAGATTATAGATGCCGCTAAAAACAATAATGCTCCGGACAGTAAAAGCCCGATTAGCAATAACACAAGTATTTTTGTTTTTCACAAAAATAAAATATTCCCCCAAACCGGTTTTTTTATGTTTCAATTTGTACATGCCTTCTTCCTAACAGAACTTCAAAACCAAATGACACCCTACTGTTACTTGCATAAATGTGCTTTACTATTTCAAACAAGAAAAAAGTGAAAAAAGATGTCGGTTCTTTGGTATTGATTCTCTCCTGGACCGCCGTCTTGACCTTTGGGCCACGGCCTGACCAAGGCCGTTATTTTTGCAAGAATTCGCAATTAAGCCACCCGAGAACGGGCTAGCTTTCAAAAAAGCGGACTCTACTCTCGTTATTAATATTCAGCGCGCCTTTACATGCCATCTAACGGTAAATGGAGGAGGTAGTCGAGTCCTCCTTTCCCAAAAACATCGCAAAAAAGAGAGCACGTTAGAAAGAGAAGGCTGGCCCTCTATCGGCGGGTTGCGCGCCCTCCCGCCGGTAGGTGGCAGCCACGAGGGGAGCAAGTGCGAGAGAAAAAAGAAAGGAGAGGCATTTTCTGCCCCATCTACCGGCGATTAGTCAATTAACGCCCCGACGGATTCCCAAAGCATAAAAAAATGACTAGACAGATGCAGGGGCAAGAAGCTCAGTTATCTACAATGCGCCAAAATATGGCTGATTTAAAAGACTCGATGATTAGATTTGAAGAGCAAAAAGAGGATTTCCGGGTGTTACTTGGGAAAGGGTTCTTTGATGTTCAGGATAGAGTGGCTGTGGATGCTCGAGTGAAAATTATGCAGCGCCAAAGTGGTCTAATTAATGCGCGCTATTCTATTCCACCCTTACAAGTGGAGAGCAATGAGAAGGCAGAGGAAGCGGGTTACAAAGTTATTATTACAAATTTAGATTTTACTTTAGAGGCTTTAGATGATGCTGATGTTTATAGTTTTATAAGTCTACTTAATTACGGTTTTCCTGGGCATGTTAGTATTAGGAATGTTGAAATTGAACGTGATGGAGAGCTTAACTATCCGACCCTAAGAAAGATAGGTAGTGGCGGTCGTGTGTCGTTAATTAAAGCTACTGTTAAAACTGAATGGCGCACAATGGTTCCTGACAGCCTAGTTGGAAGTTTAACTAGTGGGGGACCGTTTTAATGTTTTTACCATGCGCAAATAATTATTTTTCTATGAAAATGTTTGTTTTCTTAACTGTGCTTTGTATCCCTTTTGCGACTACAGCCGTTTATGCTCAGGATATTTCCTTGGAAGTTGGGCAGCTGCCAGAGGATACAGAAGTTATCAATGTTGAAGACACTGAAATAGTTCCTCCTGTGTTAAACGATAATCAAGGAGAATTAAATAGTGAGGAAAACACTTCTCCTGATGTCGAAGTTCAGAAAAAAGAAGAAATGAAAATGCCTAGTGGTGAACCTACTATGGAAGACATGATGGATCGTATAAAGTTGAATATTGAAAATGTGGACGAGAAAACGAGTCCCATTTCTTCATTGTTCTTTACGGCTAGGGAGCATGCTTTATTAGTTGAAGCGAGGCGTGGATATGTGACACGTCCCCCAGGAGAAGAAGAAATAGATAATTTTAATCCTGAGACGCCTGTTATGGGACCTCGAGTGTTAGAACTTGGTGGAATCGTTTATCTCTCTTCAAATGATTGGGTTGTTTGGTTAAATGGTCAGCGTGTTACACAAAACGCAATTCCGCCGGAGGTATTAGATATTAAAGTTCGAAAAGAATATATCCAACTTCAGTGGTTTGATGAATTCACCAATCAAATTTTTCCTGTTAAGTTAAGAAGTAATCAGCGTTTTAATATTGATTCGCGAATATTCCTTCCAGGTGAATAAGCTTATTTATCTTCTTGGTTACGGGAGCCTTTAATGTCAACACAACCACTTTTATCTGTAGAATCTGTTGCTGCTAGTTACGGCAAATATACTGTTTTTGACAATGTTAGTTTGTCGATTGATTCTGGCGAAATTTTTGGTCTTATTGGATTAAATGGAGTTGGTAAAACAACTTTGATTAAACTTATAATGGGATTAAGAGATAGTGAGGCTGGCGATGTTACTTTTAGCGAAGGTTCAGAGTTTTCCTATTTACCAGAGCGCTTCGAGCCGCCTTGGTTTTTAACTGGTTATGAATTTATAAAATTTTCTTTGGCGCTCTATGATAAAAAAATAACATTCGATGAAGCCACGGCAGAAGCCAAAAAAGTTAGTCTTAATCCTGATTTCTTAAAGAAGAAAGTGCAAACGTACTCTAAGGGTATGAGGCAAAAATTAGGGCTTCTTGCAACGGTGCTTTCTGGTTCTTCACTTCTTATTTTAGATGAACCTATGAGTGGTTTAGACCCTAAGGCACGTGATGAAATAAAAGAGTTGATTGTGAGCACTAAAAAAGAGGGACGTTCAATCTTCATGAGCTCTCACATTCTTTCGGATATGCACGAGCTGTGTGACCGTGTTGCGGTGTTTAATGGCGGCTCGGTAGTGTTCTTGGGGGCACCCGCAGAATTACTTAAAGAGGGCAGGTCAAAGAGTTTAGAAAAGGCTTTTTTAAAGGTGATAGATAAAGCTTTGTAATAGTGAATTTTAAATATGGTTTGATATGTTTTTTTTTGCTATAATATTGGGTAGTATATGTGAGTCTTCTTTATTCGGTTTTGAATAATTTAATTAATTAAAGTTAGGTAGTTTTATGAAAACAGTCCATGTGAGACGTTTGGGAGCTTTTAAATTTCTTTGTGGTGGTGCCGTTGTTTCGTTATTGGCATTGTCTCCTGTAGGTATCTCTTACGCTCAAAATGCTGGAATGTCTCCGGAAGAGTTATCTGCTGAATTAGACTTTCTGCCGCCTCAGCCGACTGAGACTGTATTGCCAAATGAAGATATTGAAGAATTTTCATTAGAGGCGACAACGCAAGAACGCGCGCAAAAAGAATCTGTCGATGAAATTATTAA
>JAMASZ010000197.1 GCA_023301585.1 Alphaproteobacteria bacterium
AAAGAGTGGAAACGTAAAACAGATGAAAGCCCTGTGTTTAAACGTCGTTCAACAACCACAACGTCACACGCATTCGTCGCTGTATTAGACGCGACAAAAATTCTTCACCAAAAGGTTAAATTAACTGCCACCCCTTCTTAAGAGTTTTTAGCTAGAGAGACTTTTTAAACCAATAATTGGTTGTCCATGCATTGGGTATTTACGAATGACGTCAACCCTCGCACCTGGTGTTTTAGAGTCAATTGACTCTCGGGCATTAAAGTTGTGCGCCACAATTTCAAAGGCATCCAAATACCCATCAAGGCTTCCTGAACCAACAAGCGTGACTTGGTTTCCACCTTTAACTGGATTATCTGGTAAATCATACGCAAAATCTACGAAACCAGAAATGTCGTTCGTAAATAGACCGCGTGTTAATTCCTGCGCCGAAAGGTTAAACTCAGACAAATCGAAAACAATTGTAAATTTTTCCATAACCTCAACATAGAGAATTAGTTTACGAAGTCAATAATTTTTCATATCTGTTTTGAAACCTAACACGTGGTTCTGGCAGACCTTTTGATGAATGAATGAAAACCCAATGCTCCAGAAAATAACGTGTCATTTCTAAACCAGTCAGAATATCACTCATCTCACCTGACTCTTCCCCACGCATAGCTGGTGGTCTTAAAAAATGAGGTAACGGTAATAGTTTATCTTTATACGGCTCGGCACTTGCCTCACTTACAGAACGCCCAGATTTTGGGCTGACGTAAATAAGCGTGTTAGCATCACCACCCGCAGCGCATTTATTAAGCTCTAAGCGAAACCCCAATTCACGAAGTAGAGATATCTCCCACATCACATAGGCGGCATTCCAATGGTCGGTATCCAAACTATCGATGAAAGCGCACAACCCGTGATACAGTCCTGCATGCCCCTCACGCTCTGGAAGCGCTGCGTCACATAGGCTGCAAGCGGAAAGCAACGCGCCTAATTTAAGAGAATCATTTAATACATCATGGGGCATTCCCCTATCTGCTTCGAGCTTGAAGGTTCCTAACCCATCACCCGTGCGAGAACTCCACTCAGCCTTAACATGTGAGCCAGACTCAACGAGGGCACGCTTTTTAGAACTCATCGCACCATGAACAAAACCCGCATGGCGCCCATGCCCTTCCGTTAACAACGAAACTACGGCACCATTTTCTCCATGCCTTTTGGCACTTAAAACTATTGCTTGCTCTGTCCATTGCTCCATGCAAATAGTATAGACGTGAGTGAAATTAGAAGAAAGTAATTTGATGTCCAATACTAGTAAAACGAACAATATTAAAATTGGCGTGGCAGGCTGCGGCGCGTTAGGAACTATTGTCTGTAAAGCGCTTCAAAAGAGCGACGGGCAAGAAGGACTTTCAGGATATGAATTTGTTGGCGTCTCAGATATCACAAATCCAGATTTTGGTGTGCCCAATTTAAGTTTTGATGAACTGGCGGAAACTTGTGACATGGTTGTTGAATGCCTGCCTGCTAAGATTGTTCCTGCGCTTGCCAAGGCTGTTTTATCGCGTGATAAAGATTTATTGATGATTAGTGCTTGTGCTTATTTGCTCTACCCAGAAATTGACGGCATGGTTAAAGCTAGCCAAGGACGCTTACTTATACCATCAGGTGCATTATCAGGTCTTGACGCGGTATCGGCTCTTAATTGCGCCAATATAGAAAGTGCGACTATCGCATCGACTAAGCAACCCAAGGGTTTTAAGGGCGCGCCGTATATTGAACAAGAGGGTATCGATATAGATGCATTAACTGAAAGAACACTTATTTTTAAAGGCAATGCTTTTGACGCCGCGAAGGCATTCCCCGCCAACGTAAATGTTGCTGCAACACTATCCATGGCGGGAATTGGACCAGATAAAACGCAAGTTGAAGTTTGGGCAGATCCTGATGTGGCAGGCAATACGCATGAAATAACTGTTAAAGGTGGCTCAAGCACAATTATATCACGCGTTGAAAACCAACCAGACCCATCAAACCCAAAAAGTTCAATGCTTGCGGGCTATTCAATCATCGCCGCCTTAAAGAAAATGAAACAACAAATTGCTGTGGTTTAGCGATAGCCGTAAGCCGTCGGCGTCCCAGCAGATTCTAAAACTCTACTATTTGCTTCTGATTGAACCTCTTCGCCTGAATTATAGTCATTAACCTCTTCACCCCATTCTAATTTATCCGTAATAAGATTAGATGAAACAAGTGCGCCTGTGGCAGGCGAAACAACGTGCATATCAACAGTGAACGTGTCCGATTCAAATGGCTGAACATATTCTGTTGTAAAACAAACCGCTGCTTGGTCAGACAAATTTAAACACGTAGAGTCTTTATTGCTAAGCTCCGCGTCAGTGGTAGCAACGCGTATACGGTCGTCTTTAGCAATACCCTCTTCATAAGCCCATACACCAGAGTCGTGCATTGCGCTTTCAATCGGCGTAACGATGTTATCAGCATTATAGTTCGGCTCAACAAGCGGGTTATCGGCGCGCCAAGTTTTGAATTCTTTATAGGCTTTATTCAGTTCCTTGCTAGGCTTATAGCCGCGCTCCTCTGACAAGCCCCGCTTAAAATCATTGGCAGAGTAAAATTCGCACTCCGCTTTTGTTGCGTTAATTGCACTATCAGTAACTTCGATCTCTACATTACATAGGCGTTGTGTGCGCCCATTTATGATTTGCATCTGATAGGGGTTGCCTGTCTTCCCAGACTGCATACGAACAAGCGTATCAGCACCACGCGAATAATCCTCGGCAATACCATCATCAATCCCTAAAGGGTTTGCCTGCAACGCCGTCGATGTCAATATCGCAGCTGCGCCAACGGCGGTTCTAAAAGCCTTATGTGATGTTAATTGTGACATTAAATCCTCTCCCTAATAGCATACACTTTATATGTAAACAGTTAAAAAGTAAAGATTTTAGGCTGAAATACGATCATAAACCTCAAAAGCCTGCTTAGTTTGAGCAACATCATGCACTCTAAACACTTGTACGCCTTGCTTATAAGCTCTTAGGTTAGCCACAATGGAGCCTGCTAAACGTTCTTCAACTGGTGTGTCTGGACAAATGTTCTCAATAAAGCTTTTGCGTGATGCACCTATCATTAAAGGGCATTCTAAAGAATGAAATTTATCGATGTTTTTAAAGATATTAGCGTTGTTTTCTAATGTTTTACCAAAACCTATTCCAGGGTCACAGATAATTTTATTTTTATCCATACCTGCCTGTAAACACCTCTCCACTTGCGTTGCGAGATATGTGTAGATTTCATCGATTACATCACCGTAAAGAGGGTCATTTTGCATCGTTTCTGGGTCTCCCCGCATATGCATAAGGCAAACAGGAAGGCAGCTTTGGCTTGCAACGGATAAAGCATCAGCATCATGCGTCAACGCAGAAACATCATTTATAATATCAACACCTGCTTCGATTGCGCGCTCCATCACTTTAGCGTTTCGTGTATCAATAGATAACAGCGCCTGAACGCCCGCGTCCTTTAGACCTTTAATAACAGGAATAACGCGTCCGATTTCTTCTTCTATAGAAACAGCACCAGCGCCAGGTCGTGTCGACTCACCGCCAATATCAAGTATATGCGCGCCTTCACGCTCTAATTGTAGACCATGCGCGATTGCCACTTCAACTTCGATAAACTGCCCACCATCAGAAAAACTATCTGGTGTGACGTTTAT
>JAMASZ010000198.1 GCA_023301585.1 Alphaproteobacteria bacterium
CTACTGGCACTGCTTTTTGCATCGCAAGCCCGCGTTTTTTCAATAAACATGCCGTATCTGACAATTCAAACGCCCCCGCCGCCGTAAGTGCAGAATACTCACCCAATGAATGTCCCGCGACATGGCTACTGATTTTAGCCAAATCCAGACCACCTTGCTTTTGCAACACAGCCATAACCGCCATCGAAACTGCCATCAAGGCAGGTTGTGTGTTTTCAGTCATGTTAAGGTCTGATTCTTCGCCAGCGAACATCATCTCTGATAATTTCTGCTCCAACGCATCATCAACTTCTTGAAATACTGCTTTGGCGTCAGGGAAAGATTCGGCTAAATCCTTACCCATTCCGATGAATTGTGACCCCTGACCAGGGAAAATAAATGCGCGACTCATGAAGTTATCCTTTCATATTGGCTATAAATTACCTCTGCACAATGAAAGTAATTCCCAATTTGGTCAAGACGTTAGCGCCTTAATCCTCAGGAAACTCGCAGTTACCATATATTTCAGCGACATATAAATTCAAAAAAAGACTAGAAAATATCATAAAATTTGTATATAGTTACTGAATATTGAATTTTAAAGATAAAAAGAAAATCTTCTTTTCGATGCGAGACAAAAATATTTGCCCATTCGAAAACCGATAGAAGTACAAGAATTCAATACAGGGTATAGAGGTACCGTGTCTAAATTAATTTCGTTTAAGAAAGGGAGTTAGGCGATGAGTTCAATAAAAAAGAAAAAAGTACAACAAGTACTCGAAGATACTGGATTTGCTTACAGCTTAAGTTGTGAAACAGAGCATATTAATGCGGATTACGCTGATTATGCCAGCACACAAGCTTTGCGTTCATTTCAACGTGCGCTGAGAAATCCAAATCTGACCTATGAAGAGCTCTGTGTAATGATTAGACGCGCCTCAGGCGAGGCTAATTCGCGTCAGTGTAAAACCCCATGGTCAATGTTTATGGCGAATGCCATGCATAAAAGCACCAATGGTAATGACACCAAGAAAACAACATTAGTTTAATTTGTATTTCCTCCAATTATAACTATTTTTATGACCTTGCATCTAGATTCAACCCAGATGCAGGGTTTTCTTCAATTTTGCACTGAAAATGCTTGATTTTCGCGTAATAGCCCCCTATAACAGCCAACATTACAGTCCTAGTTATTAATTAAGACTGTCTTACCTCGCTAAATTTAAAAGGCTTAAGTTTAGCTGCCAGCGTTCAAAATGGTTTGAACGCCTTAAACCGAGAGGAGTCAAATATGCCTTATTATGAAACCGTGTTTGTAGCACGGCAGGATCTAAGTGATGCTCAAATTAAAGAGCTAACTGACGGTTACACAAAAATCATTACAGAAAATGGTGGTAAAACTCACCGCATCGAAAATTGGGGTCTGCGTACATTAGCATACCGCATCAACAAAAACCGTCGTGGTCACTATGTTGCAATCGAGAGCGATGCACCAGCACCAGCTATTCACGAAATGGAACGTACAATGCGTTTGAATGAAAACATTCTTCGCTTCATGTCTATTCGTAATGACGAACTTTCAACTGGTCCATCAATTATCTTAGATAAATCATCTAAAGATTCTGGTGATAAAAAACCACATTATAAAAAGGATGCCGCATAATGAGTGCTTCAGACGCCCCAACAACATCTAAACCTTTCTTCCGTCGCCGTAAGTCTTGCCCGTTTTCAGGTCAAGACCCACAACCGATTGATTGGAAAGACACAAAAACTTTAGGTCGTTTTATTTCAGAACGCGGTAAAATGGTTCCAAGTCGTATCACAAACGTTTCTCACAAGAAACAACGTGAACTAGCAAAAGCGATTAAACGCGCACGCTACATGGCTTTACTACCATATGTTCGTCACGATGGCGAAAACAGCCGTCCTCAACGATAATTACAAGATAAGGAAACAAGAAAATGTCTACACAGATTATCTTACTTGAGCGTATCGAGCATCTAGGAGCCATGGGCGAAATCGTCAATGTTAAACCTGGTTATGCGAGAAACTGTCTCTTACCTCAAAACAAAGCACTTCGTGCGACTAAATCAAATATTGCTTATTTTGAAGCTCAAAAAGCTGTTTTAGAAAAAGCTAATAATGAGAAAAAAGCTGTTGCAGAGAAGCATGGTAAAACTTTAGAAGGCATGACAATCGCTATCGTTCGTCAAGCTGGTGAAGGTGGTCAATTATACGGTTCTGTTACAGCCCGTGATATTGCCGACGAAATCAACCAAGTAGCAAAAGAAAAGATCGAACGTAACATGGTTGATCTTAACCAAAACTACAAAGAAATTGGTTTATTCCCTGTGACTTTGACGCTTCACCCAGAAGTTAAAATTGATGTAACAATCAACATTGCTAGAACTGCTGATGAAGCTGCGAAGCAACTTAAAACTGGTAAAGCTTTGATTGCTGATGATGGTGCAGAAGAAGCTGCTGAAAGAGCTGCCGCTAATGAAGCTGCTGCTGAAGAAGCAAAAGCTGACTTTATCGAAGAAGACGCTTTAGAAGCTGAAAAAACTGCAAAAGCTGATGCAGACGCGAAAGCTGAAGCAGATGCAGAAAAAGCAGCAGCGAAAGCTGAAGCAAAAGCAGCGAAGAAAGTTGAAGAGCCAACAGAAGAAGAAGCTGGCGAAATCGAAGCTTCTGCTGATGATGCTGAAGAAGCAACAGAAGAAGAAAAAGCTTAAGCTTACTTCTTATATAAAAATTCAAACCCGCCCTGTTTATTTCAGTGGCGGGTTTTTTTACAACTTCTCCCCGCTATCCACAGCTTGACGCTATATTAAGGGTCGCTTTTTACCCTCATTTTGTGTCATAAAATACAAATGAATTCAGACGTCGCCACATTACAGCCTGCCAATACCGAAGAAGCCAACTCTTCTAACGGTGTATTCCAAGAAATGCCTCATAACTTTGAGGCGGAACAAGGTCTGCTTGGTATGATTTTGATTGATAACAACAATCTTGAACGTGTCAGCGAAATCGTACGCCCCAATCATTTCAGTAACCGTGCCCATCAACGCATCTATGAAACCATGGAGAAGATGATTGAACGCGGTCTTGAAGCCAAGCCAACCACGCTTAAAGATTACTTTGATAAAGACGAAGGTCTTGACGCCGTTGGTGGTTCTAAATATTTAAACGAGCTTCAAAAAGAAGTCCCGCTTTTAAATAACGTCGTTGATTACGCGAACACAATTTATGACCGTCACTTACGTCGTGAAATTATCCGTATGAACCAAGATACAAATACGGAAGCCTTTAATTTCTCAATCGACAAAGACGCCCAACAGATTATCGAACAAGCTGAAAGCCAGCTCTTCTCTCTATCTGAAAACGGCGTATCACAGGGTGGTTTCCAAACGTTACGTGATTCTGTTGTTACTGCGATTGATATTGCTGAAAAGGCGTATCACTCAGATGGTCACGTAACAGGTATCACGACAGGTCTTACAGATTTAGATCATAAATTAGGGGAGG
>JAMASZ010000199.1 GCA_023301585.1 Alphaproteobacteria bacterium
TTTGAAAATGAAAACACATTGCGTGAAATTATCCAACGTGATTTCTCTGACCTATCAGGTGTTAATATAGACGAAGAAATGTCGAACCTAATCGTCGTACAAACCGCATACGCCGCAGCCGCTAGAACAATAACCGCCGTTGATGAAATGTTCCAAGAACTACTCAACGCCTTTAGATAATACAAAGAAGAAAGTAAGGACTTAAACCATGACATCTGTTTCAACATTAGGACAATCTGTCGACCAAATATCACGTTTATTGCGCCAGCAATCTAGCTTTGAAAACCTTAGCACGCAATTAGCAACTGGTAAGAAAATCCAGCAATTCTCTGAGTTAGGGACTGATTTACTGCGCACAAAACGCGCCCGTGCTGATATTAATTCGCTTCAGCAATACTCAGACAACATCACAAATTCAAATCGTCGTATCAAATTAATGTCAGACTCTATCGAGCTACTATCTTCCCAAGTTGGTGAAATTGTTGGTGGATTACGTGCAACTGTTCAGGGTGGTGACGCACCAGATTTTGAAACAATGCAAAAACTTGCCTCTGACGTTTATGATTTTGCGCTTGATTTAATCAACACCATGGACGGCGACCGCTTTTTATTCGCAGGGTCAGATTCACGTATTAAACCAATCGAAGACAAAGGAATTTTCGATAGCTTCTTAGGAGGTTTTGTACCTGATGAAGCAGACATCACAAACTCTCCTCTGCAATCATCTGGCTTCATCGGTGACTGGGGTAGTGGTTTTATCTCTACAGAAGAATTTATTCAAACCTACAGCAATGTTAACGACCACGTTCTTGGTTATTCTGATGCGCTCGCAAGTGGTACAACAGGCAAGGTAAGTGTTCGTGTTGACGATAACTCTGATTTTGATTACACCGTTTTGGGTAATGACCAAGCAATGAAAGACATGGTTATTGCCTTAGGTGTTTTAAAAAATATGCCGCCGCCAGAATTTGCACCGGGGGCTTTGAACGACCCTTCAGCAACGGTAATTTCTCAAGACACGCCGCCATTCCCTTCCTCTGAGAAACAAGAAAACTTTTATGCGGTGCTAAATGATTTAACACAACGCATGGCAGCCGCCAGTGATGGTGCGGAACAACACGTGTTGAAACTATCCCTTGTGCAGGCACAAACTGATGCAATTAAGGAATATCACGGCTTTCAAATTAACTCATTTGAATCGCTTATAAGTGAAGTGGAAGATGCGGATATCACAGAAGTATCAGTGCAAATCCAGCGCCTACAAACCACTATACAAGCGTCTTACAGCGTCACAGCTCTAGCAGCTGACCTGTCACTCGTAAATTTCTTATAAAAGGTTTTTAGATTTTACCCGTTGGGTGAATGATAACTTTATTCCCGCGGATTGAAGAAGATAGCCCTTGGTCATTTAGTGTTTTTTCTAACACTTGATTCCACGGTCTGCCACCTTCCCATGATACTGTCATTCCAGTATCAACGTCTTTTAAATAGCTCGGGGAATAGTTAGAAGGAACAATCTGACTTAGTGCTAAAGCAAGTGGTATACCTTTTCCGAATCCAACAGCATTGGTGTAAACTTCACTGCTGTCTTTCATCATCATTGGGTCTTGCCCCATCATTGCTGTCATGCCACCCATAGGTGCTTGGTAATCACCATTTAATGCCATTTGAGAGTTTGGAATATTAACTCCTGTATTCATGCCCCCACCCAAGGGCAATGGATGTAGAGAGCCCGCTTTTTCAACAAGTGCTTTTTCAACAAGTGAACCTGGCGCTGTCATGCTCACCGTTTTTTTCGCGCGTAATGGGTACGGGTCAATAACCAAACCTGTTTGCTTTCTTGCGCCCATTGGCGTTGATTTAGTTTGTAATTTTTCCATTGTCACACTTGGCGCAGGAACAGCAGCCATACCGCCTTGTCCCATTAAATCTTGCGGGGCATTCATTGTCTGCATCGTTGGTGTTGACGGCGCAGGTGCTGCCATTCTCTTTGCTGGTGGCAACCATTCAAACCCTGCGTTGGATTGACCAACGTAAGATGTCGTTACAAAAACAGTTGTGAGTGCAGTAAGTACAAGAATATGGCGCATCTGAAAAACCTTCTTTAAAGTGCTAATCGTTTATTGTTTGAATAATATCATTGAAATTATAGGCTCAAAAGGAAAATAACAAGACTATTTATAAGACTGTTAGTGATAATCCTTTAAACGACGACGGCGCATGGAGATCCATGCAGGTCTTTTCGGACCTAAAAGCCATGAACGCAATGCTCTAAGCGCACTTGGTAGGGTCAATCCACGCTTCTCTAACATCATAAATACAATTGTACTAACAATCGCAAAAATCAGCGTTACAAGACGGGCGTACACCAATAAGAATAGAAATGGGATAGCTGCACGCGCATCCATGGAAAAAAATCGTACTGGTTTCATTGAATTTCTCCAATGCCAATTGACTCGTTCTTCTTCTGTATCTTCTTGACTACCCATATTTTACCTTATCAGCCAGCACCTGAGGAGTTTGATAATTGAATGTACGTACGGCGTGTAATTAAGCCCTCCTCAAAGAACCCACTCGCGCTTTGCGCCATTGATTGCCCAAAAAATGGCAACATACGTTGAATTTCAGGGCCCCATTCCTTGAAGTCTTTATCCATTAGTTTTTCACGTACATCATCGGTAAAACGCATCCATTCACGTACACCTAAACGCCCGCCACCCACCTTGGTAACAAGTGTTTGGGTGACAATCATACGAATAGATTCCATCAACGCATAAGCACGTTCAGAACGTTCATTTGGATCAAACGCAGACACCATACGCGCAACAGTCGAAGCAACACCATTTGTGTGTGTGGTTGTATACACCGTGTGACCTGTTTGCGCGGCCTCAATAACGGCTGAAATTGTTTCTTTATCACGTGCCTCACCCACCAAAATAATCTCTGGCTTACGACGAAGAGCATTTCTTACACCATCGGCAAAAGTTGGAAGATGTCGTGGAATTTCACTTTGAGAGAGTAATGAGCGTGGGCTTTTAACCGCATCATACACATATTCAATCGGCGCTTCATAACAGACAACTTTTCCGCAGCCATGTTTATCTTCTAACAACATACGAATGCCAGCACATAACAAAGTTGATTTACCAGATCCTGTAGGACCAGTCACAATCACAACACCTTGACGTGGATGCCAAGCATTAATGATATCTTGCTCAATATTCAAATCAGCCATTCTTGGCGGTTCACTTGGCAGAACACGCATCGTAATCTGCGCGGAGTCACGTCCTCGCGATAAAATCGCCGTAATATTTACACGAAAACGGATACGCGTATATCTATCTGGGCGAATTTCGTAGGATACATCTAAATCATGGCCCGACGCCAAACGCGCCAACGCTTCAGGACCATAAATTCTTGCCAAAAACACGTTCATATCCGCCGCATCTAAAGGTCTAAATGTTCCCGGGTAAAGCGTTCCATAAATTTCGTTATACGCAGGACGGTCAGTCTGAATTGTAACATCAGAAGAATTTTTCTTCACGCTCCATAAAAGGAAATCATCAACGTGCTTATCTGTGAAACGCGCTGGTTCATCCGGCCATGTTTCCGCAATATTATCTTTTGCCTTAAGAAGGCTTATCGGTTGGCGGGCTGCCATTCTCTATATCCCTTTGATTGAAACTTAGACTCGTCTGTAATCGTTAAGGCGCGATCGCCAATACGCATTGTTTTTCCATCGCCTGTTACACCACGGTCAATTTGCATCGCATAGGGCGGTGACACCATTCCTTGCGCAAGTAGCGAACGATAACGTATCATTCCTTGGTAATCAGCAACTAATTGATTTAAATCTAATTGAAAAATTTCATTGGCTTGGTCAATTCCTTTTTCCCAACCTTTTGCGACATTTCTTTCCCACATTGCACGTTCTTCTTCATTATTGGGACGCAAAACATCTGGTGGAGGTAAAACCTCACCCCATTGGCGCTCTAAGTAAAAACGCCAAGTACGCGCGGTGCTAACGATACGTGCATTTGTACCAATATTCAAAACACGGTCAGCCACGGCTGCTTCATTACCGCCCTGTTCAATCAACATGGCATCATACATTTCTGAAATAATTGGTGGTTCAATTAACATGCCTGACGGTGCGGGAATTAATAGCTGTCTGAAGTCAAAAACCTTGTCCAAGTAACGCGCTTGTTTTTCAAGGTCATCACGAATTAAAAAGGTTCGCCATGATAATCCACCACGGGCGCCTAATGAAAAGGCTGCTTCTTTTAATGCATCACCACGAATGTTTAACGGCAGCGCCGCCGATGCTGGATCATCAACTTTAATCTCTGGCTCAATAGATTGTAGCTCTATTAATGATGGTGGATTCACATCTACATCAACCGATTGTGCAAATGCTTGTGGCGCAAAAACAATTGCGCCCGCTAATAAAATACTAAAACTTTTGAAACCTATTAGGCGCATTAAGTGCTACCCTCCAAGACCAGTAACTGGAGCATAATGGAGCTCAACAATTCTACTCACGCTATCAACTTTAACATCGGCACGTACACCCAATTGTAATCCAGCGTCACGCAAAATATCGATAACTGTTTCGTTTTGTGCGTCAATCGTCACGACGATAGGGACAGGCGGACGGTCACCTACTGTTAAGAAGCTATAGCTTGCGCGCTCAGATAATTTTTTAACCAGCTGATCTGCTGGACCAACCCATCTGATTGTCATGGCACGCATTAATTCTGGTGGGGCATTATGAATTGGCTGTACCGCTACTGCTGGTGATCTTGCCTGTTCAATTGCTGCTAAATTCTCTAACGATGTCGCTGCCTTGTCTGCCGCCTCCGCTAACATTAACGATACTTTGTCAGGAGACGCCACAACTTGCGGTTCACGCTTAATTGACCCGACTGGCGTACAAGCACTAATGCTTACAACACCCAGGGATAATACAGCCGTTAATAGTAAATTTTTCATCATTTAATTCTCTTTTATAGCTCCCCTAAAATTGGGAGCGATTCATAGCCTAAGCAGTTTAGCCTCTATGTTAGCGCAGAACAAGACAAGAGCGCCACTTATGCAATATTTTCCTTATAAATTGCGCTAGCGTGTCGCGTCATCGCGCAACAAGCCTTTGGAACGCATCGCCGTCACAACTTTACCTCTGTAAGCATAGCCATATCTAGGTGTTTTAGAGTGATAATGTGCTATCGCCTTGGCTAAATTATTTGTTCTGTTCATATGGTTGCGTAGAATCCAAGCCGCAACGCCCATATTGGTGCACGGGTCATTTTTCACCATTTGTAGGGCTGTATTGTTAGTAACGCCCCATTTATCCGCTAATTCTGGTATCCAAATAGTATTGATTTGCATTGGGCCCAAATCATAAGACCCGTTTGAATTTGGACCAACAGCTTGACCAACCGTGCCACCCTCCACCTGATAAATGCCCATTAACACAGCAGGAGGCACAGAATAGGTCTGCGCCGCTAACATTAAACATGCTGCTATTACCTTGGACATCTATGCTACTCCTTTACGCATAACACTATACATTATTCTTCTGCCTTTGTGCCAGGTTTGAAGAATGACATCGGGTTTGAATTATCAACCGCGACTGGTTTTTCTGCGACTGACGCCACTTGACTTGCTAAAGGTGACGTCGGCGCTTGTGTAACAGGTTGTGTTACGGGAGCCGCTGGTGGTGCAACTGGTGTAGCCGCGACTGGTGCCGCAGCTACGGCAGGCGCTTCCTTAGGACCAGAGAAAAATGACATTGGACCGCCACCCGCCGCCGCAGGAGGAGCTGCTTCAACTGGTGGCGCGGCAACTTCGGCTGGTGGTGGCGTTACCGGCTGAATGACTGGCTGGGCTGGGGCTATAACAGCAGGTGTCTCAACAACCGCTTGCGCTACTGGCGCACTGACCGCCGTCACAACAGGGGTTGGTAATACATCGTCACTACCGCCTTGCGCACCGTAGTTATTTTTAATTCCTGACGCTACTTCGACCAACGCTAATTGTTTTTCAAATAATGACCATATCGATTCAATAGAAATTTTTTCACGTTCCGCATCGCTCGCCACAGCCAAACGATCTGTTTCGCTTTTGTGACAATGCGCATAAATTTGCGCGAAAGATTTTAACGCCATTAGCTCGCTAATTTTATTCGCTGTTATATGACCATTACTCCCAATAGCATCAACCGTACTCTTTGCGTGTATTTTTAACTTATCTAAAATTTCTTGTAATAGTTTTGTTTCTGATTGACCAAAAGGAAACTCGCTGACTGCCAAAATAACTGGCGTCATCATTTGCATCATGACCAGTTCTAATTGAAGCTCATCAAATAAAATTCCTTCTGTGCCAAGTAATGATAGTCGCATTTCTTGACCCTTAGCAGCAGAAAAATTCTCTGAAAAAGCGATGACTGATTGGGCAGATTTTATGAAGCGGTTAATGTCACTTTCTGCCGGAGCTTTTCCATGGGCGCTGTAAAAATCCGCAATTACTTGCGCCATGACACCCGCCAATCCCAAGCGCGCAGAATCTGCTTCTGCCATATTATCTGGCATTGTCACATTTGCACTTAGGGCAATTGCTGATTGCACCGACTGCCCTAACATTTGAGCAATCAATGTCGCGGCCGCATCGTCCGAAAGCGCTTGTCCAGCGTCATTTTTAACAGATTCAATGGCGCTTACCAAAGGCGCGCCAATCTTATCTAATAACTCAACTTGTAATGAAGCAGAATGGGTCATGATTTATTTTTTTGAAGTTATTTTTCTTTATTGAGCCGTCGGCAAGTCCGCCAGTATTGACGTTAAATCGCTCGCACGACCACGGACGATTTTCACCGACCCATCACGACCACGATAAGCTGTCATTGGCGTCACATTAAATTTCCACGCTTGCATTAACGCTAGGTTTTTTTGAACGCCTTGCGTGCTAATACCGCTCTTTGCCGGCAATGCTTGTTCATCACCATCTAAATGTTTAAACCATCTTTCTTCCGCATCTGGCGATGCTAATAAAAATGCTGCTTGCGTTAAAGTCTCATCACGAAAGCCCACTGGTATCATACGCACTTGCACCAATCCTTTTTCGATATAATCTTTACGCATGTCCTGCATAAATTCATGACAATGCGGGCATTGCGGATCCATAAAAGAATAAATAACTGGCGCATCTTTTTTACCAAAGGATACATAATTACTATTTTCAACTTCGGCAAACATCTGTTCCGCAGGTGTTTTATATTCAAATTCTTTATTTGATTTTTCCATCTCTTCGGCTAAAGATTTCGGTGGCTTATCCGCCGCTAAAAAATCTAAAACTTCACCGCCTTGTTTTTGTAAATCAGCAACTTGCTTAACCGTGACAATCTCACCGTCTTTGTTGAATAAAAGCCCCATCAAAAACCCTTGTCCGTCTGGCGTCACATAATAATATTGTTCTTGCCCCTGATAGATAACAATCCAGCCATCTAAGCCATGAGATTTACCTAAATAACGCGCCTGTGCGCCCTTATCCGTTAACGCTTCTAGAGCTGTTGGCATTGTAGGAACAGCAGTTTGTTGTGCCTGCGCCGATAACGGCATAACAGCAACAAATAAGAGAGCGGTGAAGAGAACGATAAAACGCATATGAATTTCTTTCGATTTATTAAATAAATGACATTTATTATTTTAAGCTATATTGAATACCAAAGTAAAGAAACAGCAATAAAAACATTCTCAACAGGGCATTTTTTACGTGACCTTTCAGCTGTCTATGATAAAACTTTGAGTATAGCTGTTCTGCTTTATTTTTAGACTAGGCATGAGGAGCGAAGCCTAGTTAATCTAGGCGAGTGACGAATAACAACGTCTAAAAATGAATGAGAACAGCTATATGACTATTGAAGCACCAGAACGATATAATATCAAAGAAACCGAGAGTAAGTGGCGCAAAATCTGGGATGAGAAAAAATCATTCGAGGTCACTGAAGATACATCAAAGCCAAAAAGCTACGTCCTGGCGATGTTGCCGTACCCTTCGGGTCGTATCCACGTTGGGCACGTACGTAATTACAGCCTTTCCGATGTCGTAGCGCGTTACAAAAACGCCAAGGGCTTTAATGTCCTAAACCCTATGGGTTGGGATGCACTTGGATTACCAGCTGAAAACGCTGCTATGGAACATAATACGCACCCAAAAGACTGGACATACGATAATATCGCACAAATGAAGAAACAGCTTCTATCGATGGGTTTAGCCATTGATTGGAGCCGTGAAATTGCCACTTGTGATCCAGATTACTACCGCCATGAACAAAAAATGTTCATTGATTTCTACAATCAAGGACTAGCGTACAGAAAAGAATCCGTTGTTAACTGGGACCCAGTTGAAGACACGGTTCTTGCTAATGAACAAGTTGTAGACGGCAAAGGCTGGCGCTCTGGCGCGCCTGTTGAGCGTCGTAAATTATACCAATGGTTCTTCAAAATCACTGATTTCGCAGATGAGCTATTACAAGGCATCGAAACCTTGGACCGCTGGCCTGACAAAGTCCGCACCATGCAAAATAACTGGATTGGTAAGTCTCAAGGTGCTGAGTTTGAATTTGACGTCACGACCGCTGACCATAAAATTAATGTCTACACAACGCGTCCTGATACCTTGTTTGGTGCTAGCTTCGTTGGCTTAGCTCCTGACCACCCCCTATCAAAAGAATTGGCTGGCGACAAGGCTGGCTATGATGACTTTATTAAACAATGCCAAGCAACTGGTACCTCCGAAGAGGCTATTGAAAAAGCTGAAAAGCATGGCTTTGATACAGGTCACAAAGTTGCTCACCCTTTCATTGAAGGTAAAGAGTTACCGATTTACCTAGCTAACTTCATCTTAATGGATTACGGAACGGGCGCAATTTTTGGTTGTCCAGCACATGACCAACGTGACCATGATTTCGCTAACAAATATAATTTAGAAATTATTGATGTAATTGAACCAGAGGAAAAGGAAGATAACCCTTGCCCTATATCTGGACCAAATGCGTACACCGAAGACGGCACATTAAAAAATTCAGAATTTTTAGATGGTCTTAACAAAGAAGACGGCATTAAAACTGCCATTAAAAAACTTGAAGAGCTTAAAATTGGTAAGGGCGTTACTAACTTCCGTCTACGTGATTGGGGCGTGTCTCGCCAACGTTACTGGGGTTGTCCTGTGCCGTTCATCCACTGTGACACTTGCGGACTGATACCTGTCCCCGAAAAAGATTTGCCTGTGGAATTGCCATACGACATTAACTACGACAAACCTGGTAACCCATTAGATCGCCACCCAACATGGAAAAATGTTGATTGTCACCAATGTGGCAAAGCCGCTCAACGCGAAACTGACACCTGCGATACTTTCTTTGAATCAAGCTGGTATTTCTTACGCTATCTTGACCCTAAAAATCCTGACCTTGGTTTTTCAAACGAGAAGTCAAATTACTGGATGCCGGTTGACCAATATATTGGCGGTGTCGAACATGCTGTTCTTCACCTTCTATATTCACGCTTCTTTACGCGCGCTTTGAAAAAATGTGGCTACGAAGTGCCCGATGAACCCTTCGCAGGATTATTCACGCAAGGCATGGTTACCCATCAGGCGTACACCGATAAAGACGGAAAATGGCTCACACCTACCGAAGTTGAACAACAAGGCGAAAAATGGATTAAATCTGACACTGGCGAAGAAATTAACGCTGGTGCGGTTATAAAGATGTCAAAATCTAAGAAAAACGTCGTTGATCCAGAAGATATTTTGGACACGTACGGCGCTGACGCTGCCAGATTATTCATTTTGTCAGATTCCCCGCCAGAACGTGATTTAGAGTGGACAGTTGGCGGAATTGAAGGGGCTTGGAGGTTTATTAATAAATTACACCGCCTTTTGACTGAAAGCGTTAATTTATTGCCAGAAGCTGGTGCCACTAAGCCAGAAAACTTCGGTGATGATGCTTCAAAGCTACGCTCACAGACACATAAATCAATTGTTGGTGTTGCTGAAGATATCGAAGCCTTCCACATGAACAAAGCCGTTGCGCGTATTCGTGAATTATCAAACGCTATTGCTAGCTTCAAGGGGCAAGAAGATTCAGATCTTTGGGCATTGCGCGAAGCATATGAAGCTCTCGTTCAACTTTTCAACCCAATGATGCCGCACTTGGCAGAAGAAATGTGGGAAATGTTGGGTCACACAACAATGTTAACCGAAACACCGTGGCCAGAACATGATGAAAGCTTACTGGCTGCCGAAACCGTCACAATAGGCGTACAGGTAAACGGCAAAGTTAAGGCCACAATCACGCTTGCCGCCGATGCGTCCAAAGATGAAGCTCAAGAAACAGCCCTAAACGAAGAAGGTGTTAAGAAAGCCCTAGAAGGTCAAACAATCCGTAAAGTGATTGTCGTGCCGGGTCGTATTGTTAACGTGGTTGCAAATTAAATGTTAAAGGCGGCTTACAGCTTTGCCCTAATATTAACCTTATCTGCATGCGGGTTCACCCCCGTTCACGCACCAAGTAATGGCGCTATGCACAACAGCACGCAAACACGTACACTCTCAAATACTAGCTTGAGCCAAATAGATATTGCAATCATTCCAAACCGTTCTGGGCAATATTTGAGAAACCAATTGATTGATAATTTCTACCGTAACGGCACTCCGACGAACGCTCCGTATACATTGCGCGTTAATCCAATACAGGAGCAGATATCAGACTTTGATATCACAATCGACTCAGACGCAACGCGTCGTCAATTAAAATTAAAAACGTCCTTTAGTTTAATTGATAATAAAACTAAGAAGCCTGCTTTAACGCGTGCCATTACAGCAACGACAAGTAATAATGTACTCATCAGCGAATTCTCTACGCTTGTCGCTGAACAAAATGCCCGCGATGCTGCACTTAAAGACTTAGCCCGCCAAATTGAACTTCAAATTGCTTTATTCTTAAACTAACTTTTTTTGTTGACTTTAATTATCCAACTTATGTATATAATAATAT